>CAYVFH010000016.1:0-20732 GCA_964450985.1 uncultured Oscillospiraceae bacterium
GCCAGGAACGACGGGGAAAGATGCTCCATATGGAATATATTACACCGGAAAGAGTGCAGCTTCATTATGAAATGCCCTTGAATGAAGTAATATATGACTTCTTTGATGCTTTGAAATCAAAAACCCGTGGATATGGCTCACTAGACTACGAATTCATACGCTATGAAAAGTCCAATCTGGTAAAAATGGATATTTTGTTAAATAAAGATTTAGTGGATGCATTTTCCATGATTGTACATGAATCCAAAGCATATTATCGAGGTCGGTTTGTCTGTGAAAAGCTGAAGGAAATCATTCCCATGCATCAGTTCGAAGTGCCCATTCAAGCTGCCGTTGGTCAGAAGGTCATTGCCAGAGAAACGGTGAAAGCATATCGAAAAGATGTTATCGCTAAGTGCTATGGAGGGGACATTTCTCGAAAGAAAAAGCTTCTGGAAAAACAAAAGGAAGGGAAAAAGCGCATGCGGCAGTTTGGGTCGGTAGAAGTGCCCCAGGAGGCCTTTACGGCGGTTTTGAAATACGATGAAAACAAATAAGGTGGGCATATATATCCACATTCCCTTTTGCGTACGGAAGTGTTATTACTGCGATTTTCTTTCCTATGACGAGACGGACGAGATAGCGCAGGAGATATATACCAAAGCGCTGTTACGGGAGATGGAATCCCAGACTGGAGTCATGAAAAATCTATCTGTGGACAGTCTTTTTCTGGGAGGTGGAACACCCAGTCTGCTGAATGTTGGATTGATGGAACGTATTATGGGGGGAGCACATCGGTTTTTCCTAATGGAAGAGGATGCAGAGATTACCATGGAGGCCAATCCCGGCACTTTATCTCCGGAAAAACTGAAAGCATATCGTTCTTTCGGAGTGAATCGATTGAGTTTGGGTGTGCAATCCTTCGACGATGCTATTTTAGCAAAGCTGGGAAGAATTCATACCGGACAGGAGGCCATTCGAAGTTTTGAGATGGCCAGGGCTGCCGGCTTTGGCAATATCAACATGGATCTGATATTTGGTATCCCCGGCCAAACTCAGGATGTGTGGGAAACCACCTTGAAGGAGGTTTTTCGTTGCGGTCCTGAACATCTCTCGATGTATGGCCTGTCCATTGAAAAGGGCACCCAGTTTTGGCAATGGATGGAAGAAAAAACCATGGCGGCCTGCTCAGATACGTTGGATCGTCAGATGTATCATAGAGGTTTGGATTTGGCAGGTGAAAGAGGCTATGAACAATATGAAATATCCAACCTGGCTAAACCTGGGAAAGAGTGTGCACACAATATTAAGTACTGGAACTTTTCCGACTACTTGGGCCTGGGGCTGGGCGCCCATTCCTTTATCTATGGAACTCGCATAGAAAACACCGCCCATTGGGATTCATATATCCAGGGAAAGTGGGTGAATCAACGACACGTGAATTCATGGGAAGATAGTGTCTCCGAGTTTATATTTACCGGTCTACGGCAAGTTCAAGGGATTCGCTACGCAGACTTCTTGCGGCTATTTGAAGTGGAGTTTCATGAATACCTGGGCTCCCGAATGGAAAAATTAGCCTATTACGTGCAGGAAGGCTATGTAGAAGAAAACCAGGAGGGTCTTCGTTTCACCCGAAAGGGTATGGATTTTTCCAATCCCATTTTAGCAGATCTAATGTAAAAAATATAATAGTGAGGTAGATTATGACCAAGTACATAATGGCATTGGATCAAGGAACCACCAGCTCTCGTTGTATTCTTTTTGACAAGACAGGGCAACAAATCAGCATGGCATCCAAGGAATTTCGCCAGTTTTACCCTCAGGACGGATGGGTGGAGCAAGATCCCATGGAGATATGGTCCACGCAAATTGGAGTGGCCCAGGAGGCTTTGCTCAAGGTAAATGGTTCCTATCGGGATGTGGCAGCCATTGGCATTACCAATCAAAGGGAAACGACCCTGGTTTGGGATCGGCAAACAGGGGAGCCGATTTATCCCGCCATTGTTTGGCAGTGCCGAAGAACCGCAGATCAATGCAAAATGTGGAAAGAAAAGGGAATGTCTGATTTGGTCCGGGAAAAGACAGGATTGGTGTTGGACCCCTATTTTTCCGGTACTAAGCTAAGATGGATATTGGATCATGTGGAAGGAGCCCAAGAGAAGGCGGAAAAAGGAGAAGTTCTGTTTGGAACGGTAGAAACCTGGCTGATTTGGAAAATGACAGGGGGGAAGTTACATGTAACGGACTATACCAATGCTTCCCGTACATTACTCTTTCATATTCACCGGTTGGAGTGGGACGAGGATTTGTTGAAATGGCTCAACATCCCTAAGGTGATGTTACCCAAGCCGGTGCCATCATCGGGAGTGTTGGGGGAGACAGACCCGGAAGTATTTGGAGGTCCCATCCCCATTGCCGGTGCTGCAGGAGACCAACAAGCGGCTCTATTTGGCCAGGCATGTTATTCCAGGGGGGAGCTGAAAAGTACCTACGGAACGGGCGGGTTTTTACTCATGAATACGGGAGCATCCCCGGTATTTTCCAATAATGGACTTTTAACCACAGTAGCTTGTGATACAGAAGGGAAGGCAGCCTATGCACTGGAAGGGTCTATTTTTGTTGCCGGTGCGGCAGTACAATGGCTTCGAGATGAGCTTCGTCTCATCGATAGCGCGGAGGACTCGGAGTATTTGGCATCAAAGGAGGAGGATACGGCGGGTGTATATATCGTACCGGCTTTTGCCGGATTGGGGGCACCTCATTGGGATCCTTATGCCAGGGGGTTGGTGGTGGGACTAACAAGAGCCACCCGGAAAAGCCATTTGGTACGGGCTACTTTGGAATCCTTAGCCTATCAGAATTACGAACTATTGCAGGTGATGGAGAAAGATTCTGGGGTAAAGGCGCCGGTGTTTCGAGTAGATGGGGGGGCATCTGCCAACGATTTTTTAATGCAATTTCAAGCAGATTTGTTGGGTATTCCGGTTGAGCGGCCAAAATCTGTTGAAACTACGGCTTTAGGTGCTGCGTATCTAGCCGGACTGGCCATAGGTTTTTGGGAATCTAAGGAGGAAATCAAAAAACTTCGGCCTTTGGACAAGGTTTATGAACCCCATCGCCCCAGGAAAGAAATGGACACATTGCTACGAGGGTGGAATCGAGCGGTGGAAACGGCTTTGTTCTGGGCGCAGTGGCATGAATAATGGGGTAAAAAAGGTAAAATATAGGGAAAAATAGCAAAAACACTGTTGACAATCCAGGGCAACAGTGTTATTTTTTATATATGGTTAGCACTCATAATGAAAGAGTGCTAACAAGGAGATGGATGTCCAATGCCCGAAGGAGGGCCAAGAGATGGATCTTAATGAAAGAAAACTTCAAATATTGCAGGCCATCATTGGGGATTTTATTCACTATGCAGAGCCGGTAGGTTCCAGAACTCTTTCCAAAAAGTATGATATGGGTATTAGCCCGGCAACGATACGAAATGAAATGAGTGACCTGGAGGACATGGGATTTTTAACGCATCCCCACACTTCCGCCGGAAGAGTGCCTTCTACCAAAGCCTATCGACTGTATGTGGATGCTTTAATGGAGCCTTCTGAGCTTTCGGTGGATGTCAAAAAGGCCATTACGGAGCGGCTCAATCGAAATGTATCAGAGCTGGAACATTTGATTCGTCAGACGGCCTCTGTGCTGTCAGAAATCACCAATTTGACTTCTTTTGCCATGACGCCCAAGACAGATGACGACCGGCTGAAGTACATACGATTTATCCCCGTGGATCCGGAGTCGGTTATTCTGATGATTGTGGCAGAGAGCGGGAAAGTTTCCAACATGACATTACGGTTAAAGGAGTCCTATTCCGAGGAAAATTTGGACCTGTTGAGCAAGGTGATGACTTATAACTATAAGGGGAAAACCATCAGCGAAGCTCTCACCTACGATATCCTGCAAGAGGCCCAAAAGGAGGCGCGGGCGCTGGGGCGGATGGCAGAAACCATTATGCCCAATTTCCTGAAAACACTGGAGGAAATGTTGAATGTGCAATTATACCTGGATGGGTTAACCAATATATTCAACACACCGGAGTACAATGATGTATGCAAAGCAAAATCCTTCTTCGAGATGTTGGAGAAGAAGGACGACTTTACGAAGAAACTGGTGAACCGAGGTAATGGTGTTATTATTACCATTGGAGACGAGCACGAAGATGAATTGATGAAAAATTGCAGCCTTATTACGGCCACGTACCATATTGACGGGAAACTGGTGGGTCGGCTGGGGGTAATAGGCCCAACCAGAATGAAATATGATGAGGTGACTTCAGTGATTGAGTACTTAACCGAAAACCTGGAGAATTCCTTTCGATTAACAGGGGAGGGTGAAACGGATGAGTCATTCTAAAAAACCGGACGTCAATCCCATGGGGGAAGAAATAAAGCCGAAGAAGAGAAAGGAAGAGACATTGGAAAAAGAAAAGCATAAGCAGGATTCCGAACACAAAAAGGCCCAAGAAAAGGAAACGGAACACAAGAAGGAAAAGGAAACGGAAATTCGTCAAGAGGAACCTTCGGGTAAGGAAGAAAGCCAAGAAGAGGAGTTGAAGACACAGTATCTGCGATTGGCAGCTGATTTTGCAAACTACAAGAAAAGATCGGAAAAAGAGCGATCGGATATTCATGCCTTTGCCAATGAAAAGCTGGTGGCGAAGCTGTTGGAAGTGCTGGACAATTTTGATCGGGCTCTTGTCCAAGGAGAGACAGATAAAAATCCGGTTTGGGAAGGAATGGCACTGATCTACAAGCAATTCTTTGGCATTCTTGAGGGGGCGGGATTGGAAGAAATCCAAGCTTTGGGTCAGCCCTTTGATCCGGAGTTCCATGAAGCACTTATGATGGACAGCTCCACGGATCAAGAAAGTGGCACCGTGACCGAAGTGTTTCAAAAAGGGTACATGTTGCATAAAAAGGTCATTCGCCCCACTCGGGTGAAGGTTGCACAATAAACACGGTAGGGTCTATCTACCATAAAACAAGTATAGAGAGTATAGGGATTCATAGAAAAGGAGAAATGAACAATGAGTAAAGTAATCGGAATTGACTTAGGAACTACAAATAGCTGTGTTTCGGTATTGGAAGGCGGAGAGCCGGTGGTAATTCCAAATGCAGAAGGAAATCGAACCACTCCCTCCGTGGTTGGCTTTGCCAAGAATGGAGAACGTTTGGTGGGAGAAACGGCCAAAAGACAAGCTATCACTAACCCCACAAGAACCATTTCTTCCATTAAGAGACATATGGGTAGTTCCCATACGGTGGAAGTGGATGGAAAAACATATACACCTCAGGATATTTCTGCCATGATTCTTGCAAAACTAAAGACCGATGCAGAAGCCTATCTGGGAGAAAAAGTGACCCGTGCGGTTATTACGGTACCGGCTTATTTTACTGATAGCCAGAAACAGGCCACCAAGGACGCCGGGAAAATTGCCGGATTAGAAGTAGAACGTATTATTAACGAGCCCACGGCGGCCTCTTTGGCCTATGGATTGGACAAGGAAGATTCTTCCCACAAGATTCTGGTATATGACCTGGGAGGCGGAACCTTCGATGTATCCATTCTTGAATTGGGAGAAGGAGTCTTTGAAGTGTTGGCTACCAATGGAAACAACATGTTGGGTGGAGATGATTTTGATGAAATCCTACTGAACCATATTGCGGATAATTTCGCCAAGGAACATGGTGTGGATTTGCGTACGGATAAAATGGCACATCAACGTCTTCGAGAAGCTGCAGAAAAAGCAAAGAAAGAGCTATCCAGTGCTCAGACCACTAATGTAAACTTACCTTTCATTGCCGTGACTCCGGATGGACCCTTGAACTTAGACATGACCATCACCCGTGCAAAGTTTGAACAGCTGACTGCCGGATTGGTGGAGAAGACCATCGAACCCATGAAAAAGGCTTTGGCCGATGCTGGAATTACCAATGGGGATATCGCCCGAGTTATTCTGGTAGGTGGATCCACTCGTATCCCTGCGGTTCAGGATGCGGTGAAGAAAGTCACTGGGAAAGAGCCGTTTAAAGGCATTAACCCGGATGAATGCGTGGCCATTGGAGCAGCCATTCAGGCGGGAGTATTAACAGGGGAAGTGCATGATGTTTTGTTGTTGGATGTAACACCCTTATCTCTTTCCATAGAAACATTAGGTGGAGTGGCCACTCGATTAATCGAGCGTAACACCACCATTCCTACGAAAAAGAGTCAGATTTTCTCCACCGCTGCAGACAATCAAACCGCAGTAGACATTCACGTAATGCAAGGGGAAAGAGAGATGGCTTCTGGAAATATTACCTTGGGAAGATTCCAACTAACCGGAATTCCTCCTGCACCCAGAGGAGTACCTCAAATCGAAGTGACTTTTGATATTGATGCCAACGGCATTGTCAATGTATCTGCCAAGGATATGGGCACTGGGAAGGAACAGCGAATCACCATTACTTCCTCCAATAAATTAAGCGATGATGAAATCAAAGCAAAGGTGAAGGAAGCAGAGCAGTTTGCAGATGAAGACAAGAAGAGAAAAGAAGAAGTAGAAACTCGAAATAAAGCAGAAACTTTGGTTTATGAAACGGAAAAATCCATGAAAGAAATCGAAGGAACACTGACAGAAGAGGAAAAAGGCCGCATTAACGGTGTAAAGGAAGAGTTAAATCAAGCACTGGAAAATGGCACTGTGGAGCAGATTAAGGACCTGACGGATAAGTTAACGGAAGAGTTCCATATGATTTCCAGCAAGCTCTACGAAAAAGCCCAGGCGGCTCAAGGGGGCGGAGACGGTGCTTCTATGGGTGGCAATCAAGAAGGACCGGAAGAGGTTGTGGATGCAGACTTTGAAGTAGTCGACGATGAAGAGAACACCGACAGCACCAACGAATAAACCAATAAACGTTATATTATGCCGGAGCTTTCGTGAGACCGAAGGCTTCGGCACATATCGGCATACACACATAAAGGAAGAAACACATGGCAGATAAACAAGACTTTTATGAAATACTGGGATTAAAAAAGGGTGCCTCCGAGGCAGAAATAAAGAGTGCCTTCCGAAAGCTTGCGGTGAAATATCACCCGGATAAGAATAAAGGGGATAAAAAAGCAGAGGAAAAATTCAAGGAAATTAATGAAGCCTATGGCATACTGTCGGATCCGGAAAAGAAGAAGAAGTATGACATGTTTGGTCATGCGGGTGTGGACCCCAACTATAATGCCGGCGGAGCCGGTGGTGGGTTCGGCGGATTCGGTGGTTATGGAGGCGGTGGCTATGGTGCCGGTGGTTTCGAGGATATTTTTGATATTTTTGGAGGTATGTTCGGGGGAGGCTCTACCCAGAGAAGAAGTCGAACGGGTCCATTGAAAGGTAAAGATCTTCAAAAAACCATTTCTATAACCTTTGAAGAAGCGGCTTTTGGCACCAAAAAACAGCTGAAAATCAACAAGGTGGTGGAGTGTACGGAATGTAATGCTACCGGTGCCAAGAAGGGCACGTCTCCCAAATCCTGTCCTTCTTGCCATGGGACCGGAGAGGTGAAGAATGTCCAGAGAACTCCTTTTGGACAGTTTGCCAGTGTGGGTCCCTGCCCCGACTGTAAAGGCACGGGGAAAGTGGTGGAAGATCCCTGTGAGGTCTGCAATGGTTCCGGCCGGGTGAAAAAGACGGTTACCATAACTGTGGAGATTCCTGCCGGTGTGGATAATGATTCCGTGATTTCTATTCGGGGTCAAGGTGAACCGGGTTACAACGGGGGACCCGCCGGCAATCTTTACGTGGTAGTGAATATTAAGCCCCATGAGATGTTTAAACGAAGTGGTTTAGACCTTTGGTTGGAAATTCCCATCACTTTCGATCAAGCGGCTTTGGGAGCGGATATCGTCGTACCCACCCTCAAAGAAAAGGTGTCCTATAAAATCCCAGCAGGAACCCAACATGGCACCACATTTCGCCTCAAGGGAAAAGGCATTCAGTCTGCCAAATCCGGCACAGGTGATCTTTATGTAAAAGTGTATTTGGAAGTGCCCACCAAGTTAAATAGCGCCCAGAAAAAAATCATTGGGGAAATGGGAAAGGCCGTGGGCCCGGAGACCTATACCAAGGGGACCAGCTTTCGAGATTATCTAAAAAAAGTATTTATGTAAACCGTTTCAACCAAAACCCCGCCTTGCATCCGGCGGGGTTTTTCGATAGAATAAACCATGTTATGTCCCGACAAGTAATCCGTAGATTGTTCAAGAGAGGATATGAATATGAAATTAATCCAGGTTACCATATATACTACTACATTTGGTGTAGAAGCAGTTTCCGCCAGTTTGATGGGTATGGGTATCCAACAGCTGGCCATCGAGGATCCCCATGATGTAGAAGAAATCCTGAATAATCAAGATATGTATGCCTGGGATTATGTAGATTCCAAGGTGGTTGAAATGCAAGGAGATGAAGCAAAGGTGCGATTATACTTTGAAGTGAACCCGGCAAACACCCGATTAATCCAAGAAATCAAGATGAATATGATGGGACTAAAAAGTAAGGAGCTAGAAGGTTACTGGGACTTTCAGGCAGACTTGGGCAGGTTGTATGTGGAAGATCTGGAGCTAGACTCTGAGGTCTGGGAAAATAGCTGGAAGGAGTATGTGAAACCTGCACGGATTACTGAGACACTGGTGGTGAAGCCCACCTGGGAAGAGTATGTACCAAAACCAGGGGAAAAGGTAATGGAAATAGACCCTCAGATGGCATTTGGTACCGGTTCTCATGCATCCACGACGTTGGCCATGAACCTGATGGAGAAATACAACCCGGAAGGAAAAACAGTATTGGACGTGGGGGTGGGGTCTGGAATCCTGTCTATTGGAGCGGCCATGTTGGGTGCTAGTCAGGTAGAAGCAATAGATATAGATGCCACGGCGGTGTCTACTGCCCAGGCCAATGTGGTGTTGAATCAGGTACAGAAAGTGGTGAATGTATTCCAAGGAGATTTTCGCGATTCCATTCCAAGGCAATGGGATTGGGTGGTGTCCAACCTGACATTTGAATTAATTATAAATTTAGCCGAAGTGTTAAGTGAAACAAAAACGAGGCCGTATCTATGGATTTCCAGCGGTATCCTGGTTGAAAAGAAGCAGTCCGTGCTGGAAGTACTGGAGAAAGAAGGGTATGAGATTTTAGAGGTTATGGAGGAGGGCGAATGGTGCGCCATCGCAGCGAAGAAATGAATCGATTTTTTGTAAATCAGGAAAATATTCAGGGCTCGTTCATCCGAATCGAACGCACGGAAGATATTCATCATATAACTAAGGTGTTGAGGTTGGCGGAAGGCGACTTGATAATGGTAAGTGATTCCACCGAGTTTGAGTATTTGGCCAAGATTACCGAAATGTCTCGGGGAGAAGTATTACTTCAGGTGATGGAGAAATCTCCTTTTCGAAGAGAACCCAATCTTCGGGTCACCTTATTCCAGGGGATACCCAAGCAAGGGAAGATGGAGTTCATCGTGCAGAAGTGTACGGAGCTAGGGGTAGATTCTGTGGTTCCCGTATTCATGGACCGCACGGTGGTGGTTGACCGGGGAGATTATTGGAAAAAGGTGGTACGCTATCAAGTCATCGCCGAAGAAGCGGCGAAGCAGTGCCACAGGGGGAAAATTCCGGAAATCCGACAGTCCACGGAGACGTCGGATATGCTGGAGAGGCTCAAGGGCTTTGACCTGGTGGTCTTTCCATATGAAGAAGAGGAGGCTACTACTATTAAGGGATTATTGAGTGCCCTGGAGGAGAAACACAGGAGAGTTGCCTTGGTTATCGGGCCGGAGGGCGGCTTCTCACCCAGAGAGGTGGAAGAAATAACCAGGATGGGCATTCAACCTGTGTCATTGGGAAGAACCATTTTGCGCACAGAAACAGCGGGAATGGCGGCCCTGGCCATGACCATGTATGAATTGGAGTTGTTGGGATGAAAGTGGCATTTCACACATTGGGGTGCAAAGTGAATCAATACGAAACCCAAGCCATCCGGGAAGCTTTTTTACAGGATGGTTTTTCTGAAGTGGCAGATGCCGAATATGCAGATGTGTATGTAATCAATACCTGCACCGTTACCCATCTGGCAGATCGAAAGTCCAGACAGTATATTCGAAAGGCGAAGAAGATCAATCCTGGCAGTATGGTGGTGGTTACAGGATGTTATGCACAAATGGAACCAGGGGAAGTGGAAGCCATTCCAGGTGTGGATTTGGTCTGTGGCACCAATGATAAACGTCATATTCTGGATTATGTTCGGCGCAAACTGGAAAGACCGGATGAAGCAGTATCAGGTCATCATCTTTCTCGGGAAGAGCTGGCGGACTATGAAGAGTTGGGCGCCGTCACTTCCATGGAATCGCGAACACGGGCCTTCGTGAAAATACAGGAGGGCTGTGACCGCTTTTGTTCCTATTGTATTATTCCGTATGCAAGAGGCCCCATCCGAAGCCGTTCTCCCAAAGGAGTGATGGAAGAAATACGACATCTATTGGAGCAGGGTTATCGGGAGATTATTCTTACGGGTATCAATACTGCGCTTTATGGAAGAGAGCCGGATTTCCAAGAAAAGTACGGCAATGAATTCATCTCCATGGCAGAAGGGCCTGAAACCGGTCTTCTGGGTCTCATAAAAATGATGGAAGATTTGCCGGGAGACTTTCGAATACGGCTCAGCTCACTGGAACCGAATGTGGTGAAATGGGAGGAGTTGGAGGAATTGATTTCCCTCCGTGGCCTTTGCCACCACTTGCACTTTTCTTTGCAGTCAGGCAGCAACCGGATATTGAAGGCCATGAATCGAAGATACACCCGAGAATACTATCTTAGCATGGTGCGGGAAATTCAGAAAAAGCACCCGGCTTTTGGCATTACTACCGATGTGATTGTGGGATTCCCGGGAGAAGAGGAATCGGATTTTATGAAAACCCTCTCTATCATGGAAGAAGTGAACTTTTTGAAGGTACATATTTTCCCCTATTCTATCCGGAAAGGAACGGAAGCGGAGACCATGAAGAATCATATACCTGCGGAAATAAAAAAGGAAAGGATGGCAACGTTGCAACTTGCTGCAGAAAAATCTCAAAATCGCTTTTTGAAGCAGAACATCGGAAATGTGGTTCGAGTACTTATCGAAGAAAATAATGAAAAAGGTGTTTATACGGGATTCAGCGACGAATATATCCGGGTCTTTATGGAAGAGGAAGTGCCTTTGAATCAATTTGTCCGAGTGGAGTTGACAGAGCCATGGGGAGAAGGCATGAAAGGTCGATTGATATATTCGCTTTGATTTGATAAGATAGAAATGGCGATAGATGAAAGAAGAAAAGGAGGATTGATTTCATGACGGACTGTGTTTTTTGCATGATTGCAGAGAAAAAAATACCGGCCAACCTGGTTTATGAAGATGAAAAGTTAATGGTGTTTCACGATTTGGACCCCCAAGCTCCTGTTCATGTGTTGATGATATCCAAAAAACATATTCCCTCTTTGAATGCAGTGGAGGAAGGGGACCAGGAGTTATTGGGGTATATGCTAGGGAAGGTTCCGGAAATAGCAAAGATGCTGGGCTTGGAAAACGGATACCGGCTGGTTAACAACTGCGGAGAGGATGGACTTCAAACGGTTCAACACATACATTTTCATTTGCTTGGAAAAAGAAAAATGCTTTGGCCTCCCGGGTGAGACGAAGATTTCCTTCGTGAATACGGATTTAGGATAATGGGGCGATCCGAAGGGATTACCCCTTTTTTTGTTTAAAAACTGTTTATTTCGGATTTAAGTTTCCATTATTTCCAAAAAGTTTTTTTCTTTTAAATGGGAAAACCACACTTTTTTAAATGGTGCTTTACTACAATAAAAGAAAAAAGGAGGTTTCGACATGGACACAAAGAAAGACCAACTTAAGCCATCATTTGGAATTGCTTTATTAATCGTTATTTTCATGTTTGCACTGTTGATTATCCAAGTTCTTCAATTAGGAGGTCCTGACATTCACATGTCTCTGCTGTTCTCCATTGCTTTTGCCACCATCTTGCTGATGTTGACAGGCACTCGATGGAAAAGAATTGAAGAAGGTGTCATCCATGGGTGTAAGATTGCCACCATACCCATGATGATCCTAATGCTCATTGGAGCATTGATTCCGTCCTGGATTGCATCCGGTACCATTCCTGTACTCATCTACTATGGACTTCAGTTAATATCGCCATCCATGTTCCTATTCACTGCTGCTTTAATTTGTGGAGTCGCCTCCATGTCTACGGGTAGCAGTTGGACAACAGGGGCCACCTTCGGTGTGGCGTTCATGGGTATCAGCTATGGTTTGGGAATCCCGGGCTCTATGGCCGCCGGTGCCATCGTATCCGGTGCCATCATCGGAGACAAATTATCTCCCTTGTCTGATTCCACCAACCTGGCTGCCGGTGTTGCGGAGGCCAATCTATTCAAACACATTAAGAGTATGTTTTATACTACGATTCCCGCATTTGTCATTGCACTGGTGATTTACCTGATTATGGGTTTCCGTTATTCGGCGGATTCCATTGACACCACTATTACGGAAAGCATCTTGGAAGGGCTCAGCGCCAATTTCAATATGTCTCCGGGCATTGCAATTATTACCCTGATTCCATTGGCTCTGGTAGTATTCATGGCTGTAAAGCAGATCAGCGCACTGGCCGTTATGGTGGCCGCTTCTTTGTTGGGTATGTTTATTGCTATGTTTGTGAACGGATACAACTTGTGGGAAATGATGGGCTTTATGAACTATGGATTCAGTATTGATTCCGGCATATTTGAAGTAGACAAGCTATTGAATCGAGGCGGTATTCAAGCGATGATGTGGACCTTGTCTCTTGGATATTTGGGACTAAGCTTCGGGGGCATTTTAGAAAAGACCGGTACACTGGAAGCATTGCTAGATAAAATGGCAGGAGCCACAAAGAGTGCTCGCACGTTGATTCCTACTCATATTGTTTCGGCTATTTTAGTCAATATGTTATCGGCTAGTCAGTATGTAGCCATTCTGATCCCGGGAAGAATGTACCTGCCGGCTTACAAAAAGATTGGTATTCGAACAGATATCGCTTCTCGTGTATGCGAAGACGGTGGAACCGTAACATCACCGCTGGTACCTTGGGGACTGTGTGGTGTTTACTTTACAGGGACGCTAGGGGTTGCAACATTGGATTATCTCCCCTTCACTTTCCTAGCCATCTTTGTTCCAATCATTTCCATTCTTTATGCAGTAACCGGCAAATTCATCTGGTACAACACAGAGGAAGAACAACGTGCTTTGGATGAAGCCGACAATTCGTTGGAGGTATAGTTTAGAGATTGGAGCAGCATCATGATTAACAAAGACGAAGTAACTAGGCTCACTCAAAAACTAGTCACCTTTCAGAGTCCTTATTTCGAGGAAGAAGCCATCATGGAGTATGTGCAGGAATGGTTTCATGAAAACGGCCTTCCGGCTAAGATTCATCCTTATCACGAGGAGAAGGTCACCGGTCACAAAGGACAAAACATTGTGTTGGAGCTGGAAGGGAATCAAGAAGGACCGGTGATATGTATCAATGGCCATTTGGACACGGTGAAGCTGTGTGACGGATGGACACGGGATCCATATGCTGGAGTCATTGAAGGAGATAGGCTATACGGAGTCGGAGCCCTGGATATGAAGGCCGGTTGTGCTGCAGCCATGGTAGCTTTGAAAGAGTTTTACGGATTGGGAAAACCCTTTAAAGGAAAAATCATTGCCACATTTGTAAGCGTGGAGGAGGGGCCTTATGGTATGGGAACCAATGCTCTCATCGAGGAAGGATTGCTGGATAAGGTGGATATATCCATCGTAACGGAGCCTTCATCAGGATTCACTGCCATTCCTTTTCCCGTGGTTTGTTTGGGAGCCAGAGGCGGCTATGGTCTTGAAGTAGAATTCTTTGGTAAGTCCGCCCATGCGGCCTTGCCCAATGAAGGGATGAGTGCGGCTCTGGATGCGGCGAAATTCGTTCAGGAAATTGAAAATATTCAATATCGGGTGGATGAACATTTGGGCCCGGGGGTTGCTTGTGTGGTGGCCATACAATCGGATGGAGGTGCTTGTAGTGTCCCGGACCGAGCGGTGGTCAAACTATTCTGGCATATCGTGTTGGGAGAGAATGAAGATACCATTCGAGAGGAAATCGAAAAGACCATTCAACGAGCGCAGATTCGTTGTAAGTATGAGATTCGATTCCGCGAGGCACCTAGCCCCGGGTCGAGAGGCTTCATGCCCTATGTATCAGAGGGGGAGCATCCCCTGGTGAGCCGATTCTATGATTCCATCAAAGAAGTTTGCGAAGATCCCGTAGAGACCGCATATTTTCAAAGCATTGGGGACTTCAATTATCTGGGATCACGGCTTGGTGCTCCGGCGATAATATTCGGGCCCGCTGGAGAAGGATTTCACGGAAGCGATGAATATGTCTCTTTGTCTTCCGTGGTTGAAACAGCCCAAGTATTAGAAGATTATTTGCAGAAAACCTTGCGCGACTAGTGAGAAAAATCAAGGATGGAAGCCAGAGTCTGAAATGGTTCTGGCTTCTTTTCTACGAGGAAGTTCCATGTGAAGAGGAGAATGGCTATGAAGGATGTAAAAATGGATTTGTTGTTCATAAATGGGAATATTTACACCATGAGAGAAGAAGGCCACCGGGTAAAAGCATTGGGAATCAAGGATGGTGTTATTGTATATACGGGAGATGGAAAAGATATTAATCTGGCAGAAGCTGGAGAGACCGTAGATCTCCAAGGCTGTTCCATAATACCCGGGATGGGAGACTCCCACATGCACTTTTCCGCTTATTGTCAAAATTTGCGAACCGTGTCATTGGAACACACTGGAAGTGTAGAAGAATTGGTGCATCAAATGAAAGAGAGGGTGGAAAAAAGTCCTGCCGGAGAATGGATCAAAGGCTCCGGATTTGATCAGACCAAATTTACCTCGAAACGATTGCCTACCCGTTGGGATCTGGATTTGGCCGGTTCGGACAATCCGATAGTAGTAAGAAGATGCTGTCTTCATGTACTGGTTGCCAATACCAAGGCCATGGAAATGGCGGGCATGAATGATGCGTTATTTCAGAAGTATCCGGGATTAATCGAGCGCAATCAGCAAGGAGAGTACACGGGCATCTTTCGAGAAGGTGCAACGGCCATTTTTGATGAGATTATCCCAGACCCTTTGGACAATCCAGATGAGAAAAGAGCATTGTTTCAAGAAGTCTTCCAAGACATGGTTTCAAAAGGAATGACCTCGATTCATACGTACGCTGCTCAGATTTGGCGGTACGTGGAGGATGCTGATTTTTATAGGGAGATGGAACAAAGTGGAGAATTGCCCATTCGGGTGACCGTAAACCTAGACCAGCTATGGGAACAAGAAAAACCGGTACCTATGGGAGACCCCAAAGAGAAAGTTCGGATGGGAGCATATAAAATCTTTACGGACGGTTCCCTGGGAGCTCGTTCTGCTGCGCTTTTCCAAGACTACTCAGATGAACCGGGAAATATGGGAATTATGACGCCTGTTGAAAATCTGGAAGAGAAGGTTCGAAGAGCCCATGAAATGGGGCTTCCGGTGGCCATACATGCCATTGGCGACCGGGCTATGGAAGGAGTCATTCAAATTTTTGAAAAATTGATTCTAAGAGAGGGAAAGTCTTTTCCTGCCCCTTGCAGAGTGATACACGCGCAGATGGTAACCATGGACCAGCGCCGGAGATTGAAAGCGCTTCCGGTAGTGTTGGATATTCAGCCGGTCTTTCTTTGCACGGACTTACATTGGATTGAAGACCGTATCGGGAAAGAAAGAATGAAGGATGCTTACATTTGGAAAACTCTATGGGATGATGGACTGCTGTTGACGGGTGGTTCGGATTGCCCTGTGGAGAGCTATGATCCCCTAAAGGGGATTCACGGTGCAGTGAATCGACAGGATGAGAACGGATTTCCTCCGGGTGGATACTATCCTCAGCAGAAACTATCTCTATATCAGGGGTTCTGCCTGTTTACAAAGAATATGCATTATGCTACAGGGCAGCAAGATGTATTGGGTACTTTAGAAGTAGGGAAATTTGCCGACTTTGTAATATTGGATCGAGATCCATTTTTCATAGAGCGGGAGAAGGTACAAGAAATAAAAGTGGCCGCCACCTATGTGGGGGGTGAAAAGGTGTATTCTGCCAAGTGAGTTTGGAATTATAGGAACTATTTGTTATAATAAAACATCAGGGAAAATAAAGAAGATGGGAAATCCCTTCCCTGGGTAGAGGAAAATCAATGAGTACAGATATTATTATTATCAACGGCCGTGGGCTGCCCATGAATAATCAGGATTCCTTCGAGTGGGTTTACATCTCGGGAGACCGGATTTGTGATTTGGGAAACGACAAGGGCTATGTGGAATATCTAAAGAAGGGTGCAAAGGTGATTGATGCCGGGGGAGGCACTATTTTACCCGGTTTTATTGATAGCCATTTTCACGTGGTGCAAGCCTCTTTGAATTCAAGAAGCGTGGATTTGAGCACTGCCAGATCTTTTGAGGACATCGGCGAAAAGATTGCTGCGGCGGCCAGAAAAAATCCCGGGAAGGCCATTCGAGGGATTCGGTTGGATCAACAAACCCTAAAAGAAAGTCGAATGCCGGATCGCATGGTGTTGGATCAATATTGTAAAGATGTGCCAGTATTCATCAATAGTGTGGAATACCAAATCAGTGTACTGAACACCTATGCACTTCTCTATTATAAAATACCTTTTACGTTGTCCGGAATATATTTTGATGAAAATCAAGTGCCTACTGGTGTGATTACCAAACAGGCCAATATGATTCTTCGTGAAAATGTTTTGAGAAATATCACCAGCAGTAGTCGGCTGGAAGCGGTTACCGGATTTTTGGAAAAGGTGGTGGAGCAAGGCATTACCACCGTCAATGCCATGGAGGGTGGTCGTCTTTACAGTGATAAAGATGCGGAGTTTATTTATGAATATTCGGATCGTTTGGCCATAGATGCCGTGCTGTTCTACCAAACCATGGATATTACTAAAATTCAAAGCATGGGGCTGAAGCGAATCGGTGGATGTCTCTATTTAGACGGTACCTTTGGGGCCAGAACTTCCGCATTATCATTTGAGTATGCCGATGCGCCGGGCATTATAGGGGGATTGAATTTTACCCAAGAAGAACTGGATCAATTTGTGTTGGAATGCTACCAGAGCAAGCTGCAGCTGGGTCTGTATTCCATTGGAGATCGGGCCATTGAACAAGCCATAAGAGCCCATGAATATGCGTTGGAAAAAACGGGGAATACTGGGCTAAGACATCGGTTGGAGCATGTGGAATTGCCCACCGAAGAACATATAACCAGAGCCAAAGAATTGGACCTGATTTTTTCCATGTCACCCACTTATGAACATATTTGGGGAGGTCGGGGAAAGCTATATGAGGAGAGACTGGGATCGAATTACTGCAAAACCAACCCCTTCCGGGCCATTGTGGAAGCCGGAGTGAAAATTTGTGGTGGTTCGGATTGTGACGTGACGCCGGCCAATCCTTTGTTAGGGATACATTCAGCCGTCAACCATCCAGTGCAGGACCATCGGGTTTCCGTGTATGAAGCCCTCAAAATGTTTACCGTAAATGGTGCTTATGCTATTTTTGAAGAGGATGAGAAGGGTGTCATCGAACCAGGGAAGGTGGCTGACGTGGTGGTCTTGGACAAGGATATAATGAATACCCCGCCGGATCAAATCAAAGATATCAAGGTAATGACTACTCTGAAAAACGGGCAAATCATTATGAATATTTCCTAGCAAAACCCGCTGTCGGCCATTGTTGCGGAGGTCAGAATGCTTTCCATTAATATGCTGGGGGAAGTGAATATCACTTATAAGGGTGAAAAAATTGTGGACAGCTTGAGCAATAAAACGGTGGCCATGATTTGTCTTTTGGTGTTAAACCGAGATAAGAATGTAAGCAAGGAAAAAATTGCCTCTTACTTTTGGCCGGATAGCAACGAGGAAGCCGCACGGTATAATGTGAGATACAACCTTTGGACCATTGGAAAGCTGATCCCCAAGGATGCGGCGGGGGAGATGTTGATTACAACCGGAAAGGACTGTTGCGGAATCAACAATAGATACCGGTTTACCTGCGACCGTGTCATGCTGGATACCTACCATTCCAAGGGGAAGCGAAGCATTAATGACCTATTGCGACTGAAGGAGCTGTTTAAGGGGGATTTCTTAGAGGGAATGTACCTGAAAAACTGCAATGAATTCAATGAGATGATTCTGTTTGAACGAGTAATTTGTCAGAACAAACAGGTAGAGCTTCTGGATGAGCTTGCTAGGGAATATGAAGAGAATCAGCGCTATGAAGAAAGTCTGAAAACCTTGCAGGAAATGTTAGCCATTGAGCCATATAATGAAGCCTTTGCTACCCGGGTGATGGGGTTGTACGGCCAACTTGGGAATCGAGCCGCTGCCATTCATTTTTATAAAAAATTCGAACTGTCTTTACGAAATAATTTGGGCATTTGTCCCGACCAACAGTTGCAGGAGCAGTACCGTTCCATGGTGGAAGATTCTCTTTTGTCCACTGCACCCAAAGGAAAGTCCGGTTCCAAAGGGAAAAAACTCCCACATGTGATGCTAAGACCCATGTGTATTCAACAGGTTGCGTTCTTTTGCCTCGCAGATATGCTTCGTCAAATGGAGGAACAGGAAGGCTATCAAGACATACCTATGGTGGATAGCAATACGCGAATGGATTTGTCCTACATATATCCGGAGCTGTATACCAATCAGGTGACACAAGGGCAGTTACCGGAAGGCATTCCCAAGGAAGTGCCGGGTGTACGGATTATTCAAGGCTTTCATCGCTATTTGGAGCACTATGGAAAATATTATGAAATCCATATTGTTGTGGATAAGAATCAATTCATGGATGCCATGTCCGAAGAGATTTTTAGATATCTGGAGAGCCGTAAAATACCCAACGTGAATTTTATCGATACAATGTGAGTAAAGTGGTTGCACCCATAGTTGTTTTTTAGTATAATACCAATGTTATAGGCAAAATCCGTTCGAAATGCCAGTTCTGAAAAGGCAGGAGGTGAGTTGGGAACATGGCACAAGTAATTGTTAGAGAAAATGAAAGCTTGGAAAGTGCTCTTAAGAGATTTAAGAGATCTTGTGCAAGAGATGGCGTTATGTCAGAGCTTCGCAAGAGAGAGCATTATGAAAAGCCCAGTGTTCGGAAGAAAAAGAAATCCGAAGCTGCTAGAAAAAAGGCAAAAAAATATTAGTCATTGAGGTGATAAGGTGACTCTGAAAGAAAGACTGATGGCGGACTTTAAAGCAGCCATGAGAGAAAAAAATGAAATTCAAAAAAACACGGTGAGTCTAGCTCGTGCTGCTATTAAACAGTATGAGGTGGATCACAGGGTGGAGTTAGAGGATAAAGATATTGTCCCCATCTTGCAAAAACAAGTGAAGATGAGAAAAGACGCCCTGGCTGATTTTGAAAAGGCAGGTAGAACGGACCTGAAAGAAGCCTATTTGGAAGAAATCAAAGTGCTGGAGCAATATCTCCCACAACAATTAAATCCGGAGGAAATCCGAAAAGTAGTGGTAGAATTGGCTTCTGAGCTAGGAATAGATGGCGGAAAGCAAAACATGGGCAAATTAATGGGCCCTGCTATGGCCAAGCTAAAAGGTTTGGCGGATGGCAACGATGTGCGGAAGGCAATCGAAGAATTCCTGGGATAGACAGTAGACGGCGCAGATTATGCGCCGTCTTTTATTGGAGTAGGGAAGGAACCTGTGAAATATTTAGTAATGTTGATATTTAAGAAAAAGGGGCTATAATGGAGAAGAGAGATGTTGTTGTAAAGGAGGAAGAGTATGCCCAGACCAAGGAAATGGAGAAGAGTATGTTGCCTTCCCGAGAGCGAACGATTTGGTCCTTTGGATGGTGAACAAAGCCAGGAATCCGTAATCAACATGACCGTTGATGAATATGAAACCATACGTTTGATAGACCTGGAAGGGTTAACCCAGGAAGAATGTGCGGCCCGAATGAACATTGCCAGAACCACAGTGCAAGGAATATATAATGATGCACGAACCAAATTGGCCGAGTCTCTGGTGAATGGTCGCGTTTTGTGGATTAATGGAGGCCAGTACCGATTATGTGAAGGAGATGAGATTCCCTGTTGTGAAAGATCTTGTCATCGTCATCGGGGAAGAAGAGTGGAAAAATAGTGCAAGAATCAACTTGTAGATTTGGTGGGATAAGTAAAAGCCCGGAGGCATATTAGGCCACCGGGTCTTTTTTTTCTTTTTTCTTTTCTTCTGTTTTTTAAATATATGATTCTATTTGTTATCTTGAAGTATAAACCCTTCGGCACTGAGTGCATCTTTAATCTCTTGGAGATGTTTCAAATTTCGGGTTTCCATAGAGACCCGCAGATTACACCCGTTGATGTCGGTATTCTCTCCGCCGGGATCGTGATGGACACGAACCACGTTGGCTCCATGATCGGCAATAATAGCGGATACCTGTTTTAACTGACCGGGCTTATCCAACAATTCTATAGTGAGGTCCGTTAATCGACCGGATGTAAGCAAACCCCGGT
>CAYVFH010000017.1:0-20378 GCA_964450985.1 uncultured Oscillospiraceae bacterium
GGATATACCATGGACTTCCACAAGGCCTATATTAACAAGAACATGTCCGAAAGGTCCCTGGTATGGGTAGGGCGTTGGGCCATTCTTATCTTCTCTGCCATTGCCTACATCATGGCCCTTTATGTACCTGGCTTGCTGGTTACCATCGGCTTGGTTGCCTTGGGAGGAACGGCACAGGTCATTGTTCCTACCATGGGTGCCCTATTCTGGAAGAGATCTACCGTGGCCGGTGCCATGGCAGGAACCTTAACGGGAATCGGCCTTCTCAGCCTTTTCACTTTCAAGGTACTCACTCCTCCGGGACCCTTCGCCAGCGGTGGTGGAGCTTTGCTGGCCTTAATCGTTAACATCATCGTATTCATCGTGGTGTCCTATGTTACAAAACCTCGACCGGAAAAATTGATGAACGAGTTAAAACAGCAATATTCCGATTTCTATCACGGAGTAAATATGTAGCCTTTCGAAAGGAACTGCATATGGCACGCAAAAACCCCGGTCTTATCTCAGACCGGGGTTTTGATTTCTACAGACTAGTATTTAAAAATAGTTTCCCAATAGTACCATGCTACGCCACCAAAAAGCGCCACCATGCCACCCACTATTAGAATCCGGACGACAATCATCTTTTTTGTCAATTTAACCATGAAGTTCTCCTCCCTGTTCCCGCATCAGCTGATGGTTGAACTTGTATCCCACCCCTCGAATGTTGAGAATGTATTTGGGGCTGTCTGCCTTCGGTTCAATTTTCTTCCTCAAGGTACTTATATAGACCATCACTGTGCGTGAGTCCCCTGCCAAACTACTGGTTTGCCAGGCCAATTCAAACAACTGCTCCGCACTGAAAACACGCCGCGGATTTTCCACGAACAAGCGAAGAAGATCAAATTCCTTGGCGGTCAAAGACACCTCCTGGCCATCCACCATGACCTCCCGCGTTGTCAAATTCACCATAAGCTTGGGGTATGAATATATCTCCTCATCATTCACTGTGTTGAATGCCATGGATTGGTGCCGACGCAAATGGGCTTTGATTCTTGCCACCAACTCACCGGGCATAAATGGCTTGGTCATATAATCATCCCCTCCAGCCGAAAGAGCGATGATTTTGTCCATTTCCTCCCCTCGACAACTTAGAAATAGTATGCCCACTTCACTACGTTTTCGAATTTCCAAACACAACGCATTGCCATCAATATCCGGCAGCATAATATCCAGCACCACAAAATCCGGCTTTTCCTTTTCCAAAATTTCCAATGCCTCTTTCCCAGTATAGGCAGAAAGAGGAGAAAAGCCTTCTTTTTGAAGGTAGGAAACCACTAAATCGTTAATGGCTTTTTCATCATCCACAATCAGTATTTTTTCTCCGGCCATGTATTCCTCCTAGGCTCTCTCTCCATTCTAATCGGGATATAGGGGAATTGCAACGACAAAGGTGCTTCCCCTCCCCACACTACTTTTGACCTCAATGGTGCCCTGATGGGCCTCTACAATTTCCTTGCAGATGGTGAGTCCCAGCCCACTATTAGCGGAATCCTTCCAAGTACCGGGGTTTGAACCCTTATAAAACCTTTGGAAAATTTGATCTCTTTCCCCCTCCGGTATTCCAGGGCCCTTATCACTAATGGAGAAAATCAACTGTTCCCGTTTCTGATGAATCAAAAATTTCACTTGAATGATGTCTCCCGGTTTCGAATACCGAATGGCATTTTGCAGGATATTGTTGAACACCTGCCCCATTCTCTGATTGTCCACAATCACATTGTATTTGGATAATTCCTTTCGGTCTCTGGAAAGTGCCAACTGCATCCCGGCGTTTCGAACATCCAACCCATAATTCTTTACCAATTCTTCCACTAATTCCTCCGCGCCCATCAAGGAAAACTGGAAACTGAATTGTTTGGTTTCCAGCTTGGACAATTGAAACAAATCCAAAATCAGGTTCTCCAACATTAAGGTTTTATGAAAGATGGTATCCAGAGCGGCATCCCGGTCTTCCGGCTTTTCTAATGTTCCATCCTGCAAAGCAGTAATATATCCCAATATGGAGGTTACCGGCGTTTTCAGTTCGTGGGAAATATAAGACAACAGTTGTTCTCGAGAATTTTTCGAGGTCAAAAGCTGTTCCTCTGCGGCTTTGGTAGTGGTTACATCCCGAAGGATTCCTTCCATTGCCACTGGCTCTCCATTTTCATAAATCAATGTTCTTTTGAACTCACCCCATATTGGCACGGCATTCTTATGAAGAAGCCGGAATAATTTGGGCTCTGCCTCTTCTCCTTGAAATTCCATGGGATTAAATAATGCCTGAATCCGATCTACTTCCGGAGAATCTACCATATTCAAATAAAAACGGGCATCTCCGTAAAAATCCTGGGGAGTATAGCCCAACATACGCTCCACTGACGGGGTAATATAGCTGAAGCTGGGAGATGGTTGAAAACTGTAAATGAAAATAACATCGGTCGCATTCTCCGCTAACATCTTGAAGATTTTCTCCGCAAATCCCATTCGCTCCGTGGTCCTCTCCAGGTAAAGGATGAATATGATAAAGTTTAACACGTTGGACAAAATAATTTCTGCCAGATAGAGGCTGGAACTACCACTGAAATATCCCTCATAAAGAGAGGCGATGGCCTTTCCATATCCCCATAATAGAAAAACTACCAAGGCCATCCATTTCTGCAAGGGCTTCATTTCCCAATGATAAAAGATAATCACAATCAGCCACGTAGTAATGGCCAATTGAAACATGGAAAGAGGAAGATATATGGCCATAATTTGAAATTCATAAACAACAGAAATCGCCACCCAAATCATCAAGTAAAGGGTAAATCGCATCCAATAGCCGGGAATCCGCCGATTGGAGAAGGAATACACCCCAAACAGCAAGAATAGTATATTCAACACATCAAAAACTTTTCGAATTTCAAAAGGCCGGGACTGCTGCAGATTTTCACCCAAAATCAAAAAAAGGAGGCTGAGGGAATAAAAAACCCAGCAAAGCCCCCAATACTGAATAAACCGTTCCTGGCTCCTTGCGAAAAGATAGAAATATAAACCGGCCATGAGGAGGGTAAACCCTACAAAGGCCGTAAAAACAACCGATAGTATTCCCATGGTCTTATTATACCGAAAATTCCGCCGTAAATCTATTCCCGTCCCCACAAAGCTTTTCATTTCCCCTATAAATTATGGTAAAATAAACCCATGGAACTATCCACTTCTGTATTGATGGTTATCTTTGTTTTCACCTTCGTTCCTTTGGTGCTGGCAGAAGTCGCAAGAGCCAATTCTCTGCCCACCGTAGGCGATTTTTTCTTGCAATCCAGAAGCATGCCCACCGTGATGGTTTTCTTCACAGTATATGCCACCTGGGTCAGCTCCTTTGCTTTCTTGGGCTCCGCATCTTCCTTCTATACCCAGGGCCCATTGTATATGACCGCCTTTGCCTGGAACGCTTTGTTTGGACTCCTATTCATGACCTTGGGTAAAAGACTCTGGTATTATGGGAAACGGTTCCAATACGTTACCCCCACCGATTTTTTTCACCACATTTACGATTCCAAAGCCTTGGATGGCATTGTAACCGGAATCCTTATCGTATTTACCATACCCTATTTGATGATTCAGCTTTCCGGAGGAGCCTACCTTATTGAAACCGCCACCTATGGATTGATACCCTGGCGGGTATCCGGATTGATTTTCTATTTGGTGATTATTATCTACCTGTGGGCCGGCGGGCTACGAGCTGTTGCTTTAGCGGATATTTTCTACGGAGCGCTTATATTTCTATCCATGCTGATTACCGGTTTCTTCGTGATTTCAAAAGCCGGAGGAGTACAAGCGGTCTTTCAAATCTTAGCAGACAACAACCCTGAACTGCTGACTCTCCCCCAAAGTAGCACTTGGCCACCCTCATTATTATGGTTGGGAATGTTTCTCATCGTGCCTTTGGGCGCTTT
Organism: uncultured Oscillospiraceae bacterium; assembly: GCA_964450985.1. Taxonomy (GTDB): domain Bacteria; phylum Bacillota; class Clostridia; order Peptostreptococcales; family Anaerovoracaceae; genus JAAZGD01. The sequence continues at coordinate 3,963 of CAYVFH010000017.1, forward strand.
AATGGGGCCTCAAATGTGGATTCGGGCGTATGCCGTCGGCAGCATAAAAACATTTCGAATTATGCCTCTCCTGATTATTCTTGCCACTATTATGTACTTGGGGCCTTTATTCGCCGGAATGGCTGGCAAGGTGTTGATGCCGGATTTGACCCAAACCGACAATCTCATCCCCCAGCTTCTGGCACAACATGCTCCTCCCATTTTAGGCGCCATCCTGCTCTGTGGCATTGCCGCCGCTGCACTATCTACTGCAAATTCTCAAATTCATGCATTGGCTACCATCTATACCATGGATGTTCACCGCAGATATATCAGCGCCAAGGCACCGGAACGCACCCTGGTCAGCATTGGCAAATGGGCCGTTCTGGGAATTTCTGCCATCGCCTACATCCTTCTCCTGCAATCTCCGGGGTTGATTATTGAAACCGGTACCATTGGCATGAGTGGGACGGCACAGCTGATTGTGCCCACCTTGGGCGCTCTCTATTGGAAACGCTCCCACCCCGCGGCCGCTTCACTGGGCTTGCTGGCCGGCGTGCTGCTGTTAAGCATCCTTCTCCTGATTTCCAATTTACCGGTCACCTTTGCCGCCACCATTGCCTTATTGGCCAATACCATGGTATTTGTTTCCCTCAGCGCGGCTATGCCCACGGTAATGCATACTCGACAGCGAATTGTGGAAAATCAACTCCTATACGAAAATCGTTAATGCTTTTAAGAAAGGAATCAATCATGGCAAAAGTGAACCCCGTCGTCACCGAAAACATCCATCGAAATCTGGTAGAATATGCCCGGGAAAACTATCCTCGGTTCTACTATCTTTCTTATAGTTATGTGAAGAATGAGGAAGCTGCCATGGATGTGGTAACCAGCGTAGTCTATTTCAGTCTTCTCAACGGAAGAAAACTCCAGGACCTTCCTCCCATGAAAATCTGGTATTATCAGTTGCTATGTCGTTATGGTATGCGAAGTATGCACCAGAGAACCCATGAGAGAAAATTCACCGACAACTCCCGGCTGTATGCTTTTATGGAAACCATCGAACCCTCCGCCACCAATGTGTTCAAGCTGTTTTATCTGGAAGATATGACCGTGTCGGAGATGGAGGATATCCTACACTTACGCAACCAGGAAGTATTGAATCGGCTATCCGTAGTACGCAGAGAATTGAAAATAGACTCTTCTCTGGACGAAGAGTCTCTTGCACGGCTGAAAGAAATAAAAGAAATCTACTTTGAGCCAGAGGTACCGGAAGAATTGGGGCAAAAAATTGAAGAAGTCATTCAAAAAGAAGAAGAGAGCTTCGCAAAACACGAAGCTCATTCTAGAAAATTTCGTTGGATTAAACCCATTGGGCTAGTGGTATTGGCTTTCTTCATATATTTTCTCACCATGCAAGCTGCCCGGCAGAATCCGGAATTTGCAGAAAATATACTATCTCTACCCATAGTGGGAAATCTATTTGCACCCTTTTTATAAGAGTATTTGATATGCAATTACAAGGTCTCCAGATACTTCATTTCCTCTTTGCTCAATTTCCGGTAGTGACCCACCATCAGACGACCCAAACGGATCTCCCCAATGGAGGTCCTTTTCAGTTCCACCACAGGATGTCCAATGGCCTTCATCATTTTACGCACCTGATGGTTTTTACCTTCGTGAATGGTTACTTGGAGCAACGTGCTCTTCTCCGACTCCCTCAATAACTCCACCTCTGCCGGCTTGGTCACATATCCGCCGATATCCACCCCATTTTTCAAGCGGTAAATTCGCTCCTTCGAAGGATGACCGGAAACCCACACCTCATAGGTTTTTTTTACCTGATGTTTGGGATGACTCATTCGAAAACTCATCTGTCCATCATTGGTTAATATCAATAACCCGGAAGTTTCGTAATCCAATCTCCCCACCGGAAAAACTCGTTGGGTCACATCCGTCAACAAATCAGTGACCACCGGCCTTCCTTGAGGATCTTGGACCGCGGTAATATACCCCGTAGGCTTGTGTAATGCATAATATACATGCTCCTCCGGGCTTTCCAATACCATCCCCCCGATTTGCACTTGATCCCCATCCTTCACGTCATAACCCAACTCCGTGAATACCTTTCCGTTGACTCGAACTTTCCCTTCCTGAATCAACTGGTCCGCCTTACGCCGGCTGGCAATTCCGTGTTGTGCAATATATTTATTGAGTCTCATCTTTCACCTACCGCTTTCTCTCCATGTATGGTCTGTTCTGTCCTAGGGATTATACCACCTCACTCCTTGCTATTTCAAGAAAAACAAGGTATGCTATAGGCATGAACCGATTTCAACTCACTCGAAAGGAGTGAACCATGAATAACAAATCCTATGGCATTGCACGAGTTTTGGAGCCCAACCACGTGCTGCCCACCGTGGCATGGCGCATTGACAATAGCCGCAAACTATTACCCAATGAGCTACGAATCTCTCTAAGGCGCATTCACTTAGAGGGCACCAGCTTCAAGCAAATTTCCATGGAAGCCAATCACAACGAAGATGCCATTAAAAGTAAAATCCTGGATATTGTCATTAAGCGGGGAAAGCTTCATAATCCCGTGACGGATACCGGTGGTCTTTTGTATGGAGTCGTGGAAGAAATCGGACCGGAATATGAAAACCCCAAAGGCTTTCAGGTGGGAGACGAGGTGCTCTGCAATACTTCCCTCACCACGGTACCTCTATATATCAGTGGCATCCGAAGTGTCCATACGGCTTTGGGCCAAATCGAAGCCGATGGATATGCCATAGTATTCAATGAAATCCCTTTGGTCCCCAAACCGGAAGATTTGCCTGCCGATATTCTGCTTTTCACCTTCAACGAGTCCGGCACCCTCTTCCACATCAGCAAAGAAGCCTATGGCAAACAAAACATATTGATTGTAGGCAATAATTTAATGATGAACTTGCTATACGGTTATACTGTCCGCCGTGTGGTGGGATCCACAGCCAATATCATATGTCTCTTGGACAAAAAAACCGAGTTGACCCTGAAGGGCAACCACATCGATGGTCTGATTTCTCAGGTTTTTACGGAAATCCATTACGTCAACATTTTAAAACCACTGGAATGCATGGAAAGTTTGAATTTGGATGCTCTTTTTGATATTTCCATCAACTGTGCCGATATACCGGGAGCAGAAACCATCAACATTTTAGCCACTCGTTCCGGTGGTTCCGTTTTCTTCGCCAATCTGATTAACAACTATAATATTGGTCTGTATATCACGGAGTCCATTTCGCGGCAGCTGAATATCCAGTGTGCCGATGGGTATTTGGAAGAGTACGATGAATTTGATATTCAAATGACCAAGGAATTGATGCCCTATCTCAGCGATGTATATATGGGGAATCCCGTACTACCCAAAGAACCGGCTTATGCCACCTTGAAAAACAGAAGTTTTAAGGAGTCTTTAGGATACAGTGCTGCGGTGGCAGAAGGATTTATCTCTCACTCTCCCATGATGACCCAGTTGATGGAAGAGGTTCTCCGGGTGGCAAAATACGATTGCCATGTACTCATTACCGGAGAAACCGGGGTGGGAAAAGAAAAACTGGCCAATATTATTCAAAAAAATAGTAGCCGTAAAATGCAGCCCTACCTAAAAGTCAACTGTGCGTCCATTGCCCCCAATCTCATGGAATCGGAGTTCTTTGGATATGAAAAAGGGGCTTTTACGGGAGCCAACCCCTCCGGCAAAAAAGGATATTTCGAAACCGGAGACAATGGAATCCTATTTCTGGATGAAATTGCAGAAATCCCGCCGGAGATGCAGGCCAAACTGCTTCGGGTTCTTCAAGATGGAGAGTTTTATCGAGTAGGAGGAAATCAGCCCATTCGCACCAATGTAAGAATTCTTTCGGCTACCAACAAAAATCTGGAGGATCTGGTGGAAAAAAATCTTTTCCGTAGAGATTTGTACTATCGACTAAATGTCTTCCCCATCCGAATCCCCCCACTGGAAGAGCGCCGGGAGGATATTCCACCCCTCATCCAATATTTTCTGGAAACCTACGGCGAAAAATTCGGTATCAAGCGAACCATGGAAGAAGATGCGGTCAACTATTTATCTCAGCAAAGTTTCCCCGGTAACGTGAGAGAACTGGAGAACCTGGTGCAACGGCTGATGATTACCACACCCAAAGAATACATCTCCTTAATGGATGTTCTACAAGAACGTAATCGAGATGCCTTCCTAACCACTCCCAAAGGTCCCAGTCAAATGAGCCTATCCCTGGACCAGGTGGTAGGGCAATTGGAAAAAGCCTTGTTAAGGCAAGCCCGGGAAACACATGGCTCCACCAGAAAAGCGGCCGCTTCACTGGGCATCAGCCAAACTCAATTTGTACGAAAAAGCAAGAAATATCAACTATCCACGGAGGAGGAAAAAGAGTAGGGATAAGATTCCCAGTACCACCGGTTGATGAACCAGATAAAACAGGAGGGCATGGCGCCCCGTAAATAAAATCGGACCAATCAGCCCCGGTTCCCTTTTCAAAGGCCGGCGGCTTTTTTTATGAGGATAAAGAATGGGTCCAAAATATGCTCCAATCAACATGATGCCACCATATGGAAGCAGGGAGAAATAATCTGCAGAGTATATGCCGTTTTTCATCGGAAGTAACATGGAAAGCCAAGAAAATCCTTGGGGGGCACCAGGTTCCCAAAAAAAGAACACAAGCCCCAACAGGGTAAGGGGCATTCCTACCCACAAGAGTATTCTGCGATCCTTGCGATTTTCCAATAGGGCAAATAGCAAAATGGATAACGCCAGCATATGAAGCACCCCAAAAGTGATAATATATCTGGACTCTTCCCCTTGCCACAGGTCCATAATCCAAGTGACCAAAGTGAGTACCATGGCCACCCCTAGCAGTTTGGCGCCTCTCGCCCGATTAGAGTGGCTGAAGCTACAACTGACCCCACAAATCCACACAAAACTCAGCACCACCAGCATGCGAACGAAGCTTCGTAGTGGCCATTCGAAATAGAAGGATGGGAAAGTGGATTCCACTTGAAATACATAAGCCAAATCAAAGATTATGTGGTCAAACACCATCAACCACACTAAGATACCTCGCCAAAAATCCAGTTCCCAAATCCGGCTTTGTGATATTTGGGTAGGGATCCTTTTCTCCATCAATCTTCTTCCTTTCTCGCGGGTATGTGGTAGAGATATACTCTTGGATCTTCTTTCAATTGTAACATCTCCTTTAGAACCTTTTGATAGAGCAATAGCTGCGGCCCATAATGAGACCAAAGATTTTCATTGGAATGATTGGTTTTGTAATCCAGTATAACAAAGCCGCGGTGATCTCGAAATACCAGGTCCATCACACCGTTTACATAACTATCTTTCTCTTGATCCAGCTCTAATTCTTCTCCTAGCACTTCCATCAAGGGACTTCCTTTCGGAATATAGTAAGAGAAAGGTAACTCCGTGTAAATCTCCTCTGCTTTCTGTAGCTCCCTCAAAAGATCATCGGCAAAAGCCGGGTGCGGATGTGCCCAGCTTTGGGAATACCCTCCGGATACCATGGTATGATATACCTCCACTAATGTTTCCCGATAATAGCCTTCCTCTTCCACAGTGACACCATGAAAGCGCAAAATATTATCTATCACTATCCGGAAGTGGGATTCTTTCGGAGTCTCCGGCAAATGACTGACCAAGGCTTCCATGAGATGGTGAACCAAGGTCCCCAGCAAAGTGCTCTCCCGTTTCCATCGGCCAAAGGCTTCCTCATCTTCCAACATATCCTCCATATGCAAGACGGGGTGTCCACTATCCATCTCTTGCCATGCTGGCCCCTCTCGCTCTTCAATCAAAGCGGTTCCTTTGCGTGTCACTTGACTGGGAAGCAAAGCTTGCTCCTTGGCTTCTCTTTCCAACGAGGGGAAAGGCAGCAAGCTTTCATTTTCCGGCGCGCTTGACGGTGAGAGGGTATTATGAATCGACACCGGCTTTTCCCCACCTATGAATGGTTGCAACTTCTGTTGAAGATTCTCCAATCCTTCTGTCAGCAAATCTTCCCATCGCCCTATCTTTCTTTCCCCTGCCACCGGCATGAGAGGATCCTTCTTCCCATCCCCCACATTCTTATAGACATCTGGAATCACCAATATATTTTCTGCCCGAGTCGCTGCCACATAAAGCAGTCTTTGCTCCTCTTCCCGCAGTTTCTTTTCCTCCTCCATCTTTTCCTGAGAAAACAAGCCGGTTTCCACCAGTTTTCCCATAGGAACATCACCTGGTTTTCTGTCTGGAATATGAAACCACCGGATACTGCCCCTGTCATAGTCATATTGTTTCTCCGGTTCTGTTAAAGTAGCCGGGGCTTGTCCATCGGCTAAAATCACCACCGGGGCCTCCAACCCTTTGGTTTTATGAAGGTTCATTAAACGAACCCCCTTGGGCTTTCCCGTGAGAGATAATTCATATTCAAGATCTCCCGACAATAGGTCCTCCTGCAAATATTTTACCAATTGGGGCAAATCTTGAACCTTACCATCTTCTTCTGCTTGCCGCACCAATTCCAAGGCATAATACATGGTGTCCGGTTCCTCATTCATGGAGAAAGCTTCCGTCATATAGCTTACCTTCATTTGCTCCATACCTTTTCGGAAAATGGCAGAAGGTGTTGCTTCCTGCAATCCTTCTCCCAGCCTTCGGATTTCTTCTTCCACTGCCAGTGCATAGGCTGAGCCGTGTCCCTGCTTCCACTGAACCATTTCCTTCTCCGAGAGGGAATACGGTTCCATCCACATCAGCTCTCCCAGCAAACGAGAGTCCTCCGGGGTTGCCAGATATGCCAGGAGACGGGTTACCATCTTTAAGCAGGAACTACTTTCCAAATTGGACTTCCCCGCCACCTGATAGGGAATCCCTCTTTCCCGAAAAAGTTGAATATAGGAATCCAGCTTCTTTTTCTTCGAGGTTACCACCAGTATATCTTCCAAACATAAGGGCTTGGTTTTCATTTCCCCGGATTCCCCGTCATAACAGGACACCGGCTTTCCCAAGAGTCCCTCGATAAGCATCAGAACTTGCTCTGCTTCATTTCCGGGGATTCCGGGGCCATGTGCCGTCCCTTTCTTGGGAAGAATCACCGGATAACAATACACTCCATCCCAGGCTTCTCCCGCCACTTCTCCATAATGGTTTTGTTTGTCCGCCCACTCAATATCCGGAAATCTTTCTCCAAAGAATCGTTCTTGCGAAAAAACTTCTTGAAACCATTCACACAACGGTGCCGAGGATCGGAAATTCTTGGTCAGCTGATATACACCACATCCCGGTTCACGGGAAAATCTCTCTTCCACACTCTGAAAATTATCCACGTCCCCCCCCCGAAATCGATAAATGGCTTGTTTTTCATCGCCTACAATAAACAAACCACCGGTTTTCCCTGCTGTGAGTAATTGGAAGAGACGAGATTGAATGGGATTGGTATCCTGAAACTCATCAACCAAATAGTACTGATATTGGTTTCGGATATATGCTAACAAGGGTCCACCCTCCCCTTCTCGCTCCAGCATTTCTACTAATAGAGAAAGGCTCCTTTGATAGCTGATTTGACTCTTTTCCCAACATTTCTGAAGGTAAGCTTCCTGCATAGTCCCAATCCAGGACAATGCTTCGTAATATTTTTTCTCACCATATGCCGCAAGTATTTCGTCCTTTCGGGAATCATCCAACCAATCTATAGCACGTTCCAATTGCTGCTCCGGTTTCTTGGCTTTCCCATTCCGTTCCGCATACGAAAAAACCTCGATCATTTTTTCCAAGAACAATAACCCGTTGACAGGATGCTCCTTCTGAGAGTATTTCCCAGCCTTGCCATAAGCTTCGACACTGGCAATGGTGGTCATATCTCTACGTTGCATCTCATTGTTCCCCGGAAGGATCGTTCGATCATAATACTCTTTTAATCCCTCCGCCAGCTCTCTGGCTTTTTCCAAATAATCGAGAATACCTGCCGAAAAAAGAAAAGAAGGAGGGGTCGGTAGTTCAATGGTAAAGGTGTCCTCCTCCATGGCATATTGTAGCATCCGGGTCAGCTGATCCGGGGTAAATTCCAATTCTATTAATTGCTGCGCCTTGTCATAAGCGGCCATGGGCTTTTGTTGTTGCCACATTTCCCGTAAAATTTCCTCTACGATTCCCCTTTTCTCCGAGGCTCTTTCCAAGGGAACCATATCCAATGGCACACCACTCTCCGCCGGATGTTCCATGAGTAACTTACGACAAAAACTGTCAATGGTACCAAAAAACGCCAGGTCCAGTTGGGACAGTGCTTGCTGGTATGGTTGTTGGGACTTGGAATCGGGAGCTCTGCGTATGCGATTTTCCAGTTCCTTGGTGATTCTCCCATAAAACATTTTTGCCGCTTCCCGGGTGAAGGTAATGGCCACTATCGATGCCATGGGAACACCCTGGTCGATGAGTCCCATAACCCGATGCACCAGGCTGCTGGTTTTCCCAGAGCCGGCTCCAGCAGACAAGAATACATTCTGTGACAGCCCCTCTTCGGAAACGATTTGGCCTCTTGTTTTTTCATCCGACCAATCCTTATAAATCAAGAATCCATCCCTCCTTTCGAAAGCCTTCGTAGTAGCGCATTCGGGGCATGCTATGGCAATATTCCCTCACTCCGCAGTAATGGCATCGTCTCTTGTCCACCTTTTTCCAACCTTCGCCGGATTCCAAAGAATCCGCCGCCTCTTTCAGCAAACGTATCAACTCCTGCTGCCGGCTTTCGCTGTATGAACAACCAATCTCCCGGGACACTTTCGGGTAAAGATACCGCCCCTGTTCCACGGTGCATTCTTTATCATGCTGTTGATACAACCAGCAATAAAGCATGGTTTGCAAACAGCTGTCCCCATCATTTTCCACTTGTTCCACGTGACTCCCCGTTTTTACATCGGAAATTACCACTCCATTTATACGAATTTTATCTTCGCCTTCCACCAAATCTGCCGTACCTCGAATCCACAGAGCCTTTGGCAGGCACTCCTTTTCTTCCATGGCATATTCCACATGAAGAACCGGGCGATAATCGGAGGGCTGTTTCAAATATACATAGGCCGTGGCAATTTTCTCCAGCTCCCGAATTTCATTTATAGGATTGGCGGCAGGGGGTATTTCTCTCCTCCACCGCTCTATGACTTGCCGGGAATACTCCTGCATCTTTTCCAGCTTTTCGGAAATAGAGGCTGTCCTCTTATCCCATCCATGGTATAGGGCAAATATCTCATGGCATAATGTGCCCCGCTCTTTGGGGTCCAACCACGTACCTGGATCTTTTTCCTCTTCCGGTGGTTCCATTTTCAAAAGATAGGTGAGTGCAAAATAGTATGGACATCGCACCATCTTTTCCGCTTGCGTGGCCGATATGTGCAATGGTTCTACTTTCCCTACCCCTTCTTCCGGTGTGGTTTGCACATTCACTATATTACGAGGCCAGGGCCAGGAAATACCTGTCATATATCTTTCTTCCCAAGTTAAAGGAATCCGGTGTTGTTCAAAATATCCCACACTGCCCTCCTCCCGGAATATATTATGAAATCTAGCCAAAAGTGAGGGCTTTGCCTTCGCTTTCAACGAAGCCGTATCATAATGGCTGTAGCTGATGGTAATGGATTGCTTTTGGTCCTTTAACCAATCTACCGTGTTTATATATTCATTCAGGGATTCCTCTGTCTTTTCGAAAGAGGTTTTCAAAGAAGTGGTGGGACATTTCTTACGCAATGCCAGAATATCTCCATCCAGAAGAACCGGATTCTCTGCAGGGGAAACCACCGCCTCTTCCACGCCCACCAAAAAAACCTGTGGACGGTAGATGAACGGGAGCTGCTGAATGGTGGTCAGATGGGCCTTGCCGCCCCCGGTGACTTCTCCCGGGGATCTTCTGGACTTGAGGGAATCGAAAAGAGCTCTATCCAAATCCGGAAGCTGGTCTGTAGTAAACCCGGCCATTCGGGCTTGCTCTCTACGCAGTGCCATTCCTTCCGAAACTCCCCCGGTGATGGGCACCCCCTCGCTCAAGGTGAAGGGGAGGATGGGTTGTTCCTGATGATACTGGGCAAATCGGGTATAATTTCCCGCCACCACCACAAATTGGTCATAGGATGTACCGGCCTTAATCATACGATCCGTCACTTCTCGCCATTCATTGATGGAACCGTATCCCTCAAAAGAAACATAGTTTGCTTCCCTTTGAATTTCACAGCAAGGCAAAAGCTGCCATAGGGATGAACGTTGAAGCCCTTCCTGAGAAAACATTTTACCCAATACCGCCAGTTCCAGCGGGCTCATGGGATCCTCCACTAAATGGTATATTTCATATCTCTCCCCCACAGGGGAAGGCACATCTTGTTTTAAGAGTTCTCTATAGAATCTCACATCATCCCAAAGCCCCAGCGAGTTCATTTCTACCAGATAGGGAACTAGCAGTTCGTCTAGGATTCTCCTGTTTTTCTCCTCCAAGGCTCCCGGAAGAAACAACTCCCGAAGTCCCTCTATTTCCTGCTCTGGCGTTCCCCCATACTGAAAGCGAAGCTGCTGCAAAGCCTCCCAATATACCTGGGCATCCCGGTAAGATGCATTCTTAAAATAGCCTCCCGAATTATTTCGTAGAATTCTCATCATAACAAAAATGCTCACCTGAGACCCAATGGGTTGGGTGGGCATAGGGACTCCACGGAGCACAGCAACTTCTTGGGCCAACCGCAAGGGACTTACCACTTGCTGATGCACTGGCGGAAATCCTCGTTGCGCTTGGCTTTTCAACCATTCATATCCGTTGTACTTTTTCGTGACGATGATTTTTTTGGGGATTATCATAATTCTTCCCTTCATCTACTTGTACCCCTAACGAACGGGGGCTTCCCATGGCGGAATCACATGGCGATAGTAGTCTTCCTCTAGAATCAAACGGGAAACATAAAACCGGTTGGCCACCAGCCCATTGACATGGTCCATATACCCCTGGCTCAGCCCTTCTGTCGGTCTCTTCATGTTTCCATCCTGGTCAAAGGCCTCTGATACTCCTGTTCTGGCATTGTATCGCCCTTCTTCCGTTATCCAACTTCGGTTGGCGAACATTACCAACGGAGAGGCATCTGAAAAAATGTCTCTTCCCGCCAATAATCTGGAATCGTATTCCAACCCAAATAGATTGCTGAGGGTAGGAATGATGTCCAGGGTAGAACATATTTTATCCACCCTTTCCGGCTCCATGTCCGGGGTCCAAAGGATAAAGGTGCTTTGATATAATTCAAAATCCGGCTCCACGGGGTGTCCTAAGAATTCGCTGATCTCTTCATGGGTCAATCCATAGGGATAGTGATCTCCGGATATGGCAAAAACCGTGTTGGACAATTCCCCCGCCTGATCCAATTCTTGTATCAACCATTCCATTGCCAGGTCCAGCTCAATATTACATGCCACATAGGCTTTGCAATTCTCACTCATATCTAAGTCAGCCACTTTGTCTCGATGTTTTCGAGCCATATTATTTCCGGCCCAATTATAGTTCTTATGGCCGCTGACCGTCATATAGTAAACATGCCAGGGAGATGTACCGATAAACTCCGGGGTAGTCAGCTGAATCATCTCCAGGTCTGATTCCGGCCACTGCTCTTGAACCTTTAATCCGGTGCCCAATCCCTTATACGTGTACCCCATATTGGGATGAGATTCCGTTCTTCCGTAATACTCGGCATAATGATTATGGTATGCCAAAGAACGATAATCCAGCTTGCTGAATTGATTTCCCATGGTAAAGGGAAGCCAATTTTGGGAGGAAGTTTGCAGACTCCACACACCGGCTTTGGGAATCAATCCAACACATTGAACATACTCCCCGTCCGAAGTGGATACTCCCCATAAGGGATTATAGAAACGAGTAAATTGATAGCCTTCATGAGCCATTTTATACAATGTGGGGGTATATTTTTGGTGCACAGCCAGTGAGGAGAACCCTTCCGCACATACAAACACCAGATTTTTCCCTTTGAAAATCCCGGTTTTTTCGTTTTGTTTCGTAGGAATCTGTGTACTAAAATACTGGTGCAACCATTGTCGTGTTTCATGAGAATCGGTTTCCATGAAAGAGGCGAAATCGATGTCCATTCGATTATAATCATAAGATGGGTCCACCTCCCCTTCTGACTGTGGATTCTCATCTATCATTTCCAGCTTGGGATGAAACCCAAAGACCAGACGTCCGGCATCTAATATCATCCCGGGGCCTACTCCCAGATTGGGAATGGACACTTGAACGGCATTGGTACGAAACAACGCATCTCTCGGTGTGTTGGGACCGGCTCCGGTCATCAACAAGACCGCCACCAGCAACACCACGGTACCCAGTCCCCACCAGGGAAGGCGTCGCAGATTCGCCTTTTCTGAAGATCCCTTATACCCCTTCTTATAGAAAATCATATAGGTAATGGGGACTACCAATAATAGGGTTATAGGTAGCATGCAATGCCAAATCTCCAAAAATATATCTCTCCAGAAGTGGGCCACCTCGCCTGCTTGTGTCATGGAGAAAACCGTAAAATATGTGCGAAAGTAGCTATGGTATACCAGTTGGCCCGCAGATAACAGCGCCGCTATCCATAACAGACTGCCAACAAAAGCCCCTCTCACTTTCAAAGGCAAGAGATGCATCAGGGCATATAACAATATGGCGCTCAAAAAAGAAAACAGCAAGATGAAAACAAGTCCGATCCCAAAGAACGGTCGCACCGTCCAGGCTCGGACCAGCAATTCAAAATAAGTAAATGATAAGAAAAACCACCCGAATAAAGAAAACCCTTTCTTCATAAAATACCTTCTCCTACCCCTATTCTTCTCTACGGTTAATCCTTTTCTCCATCTTCCAGAGAAGACATTTCGATTCGAATTTGACGAGGGTCTGGCTGTTCTTCTCCCTCCTCGGTATGTATGGCTAACTCAATATCATCAATTTCCGGCAGCTCCTTGATACTGGAAAATCCAAAGTACTTCAGAAATTCATCGGTGGTGCCGTAAAGTATGGGACGACCAATACCATTGGTTCTACCCACCTCTCGAACCAGCTCCTTGTTCAACAAACCCTCCATGACACGGTCGGATTTTATACCACGAATGGAGTCAATTTCTCCCTTGGTGACCGGCTGACGATAAGCAATAATGGCCAGAACTTCCAATGCAGATTGGGACAGCTTTCGCTTCTTCACCGGGGTACAAAGTCGTTCGATATAATCTGCATAATCGGGTGACGTAACAAACTGAAATGCCTTGTCCACTTCCCGCAGACGAAGACCTCTTTCCTGGTCTTCATACTCCTGTTTCAGCTCTTGGAAACATTGGTAAACTTCCTTCCAATCCTCATTAAAAACTTCTGCCGCAATCTTTGCAGGCAAGGGTTCTCCCCAGGTAAACATCATAGCCTCCAATGCGGCTTTCATACTCTTTCTTGTCATGAACCCATTTCTCCTATCATCTTCTTGTTGGCCTCATTGATGGCCATTCTTCTTTCTCGTTCTTCATCACTTAGCTTCTCAACGATGATTTCCTCAAAGGGTTTCGATTGATGAGCATCCACCTGGTTCTCCTTAATCATTTCTAGAACCGATGCAAAGGTAACCGCCGCGTCATATCGATTCTTTTTTGCCAGCAGCTTCCCAAATGGTAGCGAAGTGATACCGGCACTTTGAAACAATTCCTGGATATATCGGACCCTTTGATCGATGGTCATTCTTTCCCGTTCCACCCGTTGGTATTCCCTACGGATTTCTTCCAGTTTCTGCTTTTTTAATAGAAACAAATGAAAGGCTTGTATAAACTGATTCAAATCCATGGAAAGAAATTCTTCCGGTTGCTCTACATACTGAGATATGTCCTCTTGAGGCTTGTGGTAAATTCTGCGGTTTTCCTCCTCCGCTGTTGCCAACATTTCCGAAGCTCTTTTGAACCTCTTGTATTCCAGAAGTCGGGTTACCAGTTCCTTCCTGGGATCCTCCTCCATCACCGGTTCCCCGTCCTCATTAAAGCGGGGAAGTAACATTTTGGCTTTTATTTCAATTAAAGTAGCTGCAAGGACCATAAACTCTGTGGCTACGGTCACATCCAGCTCTTCCATTTCATCAATATACTCGAAGTACTGCTTGGTTATCTGAGATACCTCGATATCATAAATGCTCATTTCCGCATTTTCTATCAGATATACCAAAAGGTCAAAAGGTCCTTCGAACATTTTCATTCGTACTTTATAGCTCATGAAACGCCTCTTTTCTCTGGGTACGATTATAATACAAAAGCCCTAGAATGACAACCAAGGCACCCGCCCATTGTGTGGGTGTTGGCACCTCATGTAGCAGTAAGAAGGCCAGTATTGTAGCCACTGCAATTTCACCTAATTCCCATGTGGATACGTCCAAAGCTGTTACGTATCCTAAACACCAGTTAAATAATGCATGGCCGCCCACCTGACATACCAATGTCATCAACAAAATGAAACCATAATCCGAAGGGGCATACCCTACAAATGGTACTTCCAATAGCAGCATGCCAACTGCAAAGAAAAGCCAACAGGACCCAAACACCAAGGTTACATAGGGTGCGGAAGCCATTCTTACCCTTACCACATTACCGATGGCAAAATAGGCACCCATTCCCACGGCAGACGCCAAGGCATATATATCTCCCACAAAGTGGGTTCCTTCCAAAGAGTAGTCTCCCCCGGCAACAATCATTCCTCCCACCAAGGCCACTCCAATACCCACTATGGATGATATGGGAACCTTTTTCCGAAAGAAAACCAAGGTAATAAAAAGAACAATAACGGGGTGCAACTCCATCAACACCACCGCACTGGCAATCGTAGTCAGTGTAATGGCTTTAAACCAGGCATAAAAGTGAATAAAGAGGAATCCACCGGAAATGATGCTCCACATTAAATCGCGGTGTGAAATTTCCAAAAACTCCCTGCGATGAAAAATAAGGCTGGGAATCAGGAAAAAAGGCAAGGCAAAAGCAAGGCGGTAAAATCCGATTGCCATAGGATCTGCCTGTATAAATCTTGTAATGATCCCGGATGTAGCCCCCATCACTACGGAAAATGCCAACACACTGTAAGGGTGTCTTTGAAAAATATTCAGCTGTTTCATCCACTTCCTTTCATGAAGGAAAAGAACCGCCATAATTGGGGTTCTTTTCTAAGACAATACTTCTGATTTTCTATCAATATATTCTCAATGCCGGCTTATCGTTTATGCCGTGCCCCACCGCCTGCCACATTCATACGAGTGATGGCCTTTGCGATAGCCATCTTGGCCATGGCGATTTCTTGCACACCCTCCTTATTTTCACGCAACCAATTCTCTGCATCCTCTTTCAAAGCCTTGGCTCGATCTACGTCTATGTCTTCAGACCATTCTGCCGCATCGGTAAATACCACAATACTGTCCTTCACATCCACATATCCGCCCGATATGGCCGCAATCTTGAAATCATCGGAACCGCATTCCTGTATCCATAGTTCTCCCACATCCAAAAGCTTACATGCCCAGGTATGGTTGGCCATGAATCCTTCTTCTCCTTCCAGAGTTCTACATATTACCAGCTCCACTTCTCCTTTATAGAACAACTTGGATGGAGTGATTACTTCTAATTTAACCGGTTTAGCCATGACTCTTTTCGTACCTTTCTACCACCTCATCAATACCGCCAGCATAGAGGAACAGCGCTTCCGGAATCTGGTCGTGTTTTCCTTCCAGAATTTCCTTGAAACTTCGAATGGTTTCTGTCAATGACAGATATTTTCCCGGAGTACCCGTAAAAGCTTCCGCTACACTAAAAGGCTGACTTAAGAAACGCTGAATTTTTCGAGCTCTGTTAACCAATAGCTTGTCCTGGTCGGAAAGCTCATCCATTCCCAAGATGGCAATAATGTCTTGAAGCTCCTTGTATCTTTGCAATACTTCTTGCACACCACGAGCCGTGTTGTAGTGTTCATCACCCAAAATCAACGGGTCCATAATTCGAGATGTGGAATCCAAAGGATCCACGGCGGGGTAAATCCCCAGCTCGGTAATGGAACGACTTAATACTGTAGTGGCATCCAAGTGAGCAAAGGTTGTGGCAGGGGCAGGGTCCGTTAAGTCGTCCGCCGGCACATATATGGCCTGCACGGAAGTGATGGAGCCTTTTTTTGTAGAGGTGATTCGCTCCTGCAATGCACCCATTTCCGTAGCCAAGGTGGGTTGATAACCTACCGCAGAAGGGACACGGCCCAACAAAGCCGATACCTCAGA
This sequence comes from uncultured Oscillospiraceae bacterium, assembly GCA_964450985.1. Classification (GTDB taxonomy): domain Bacteria; phylum Bacillota; class Clostridia; order Peptostreptococcales; family Anaerovoracaceae; genus JAAZGD01. Next base: position 20,298 of record CAYVFH010000017.1, read on the forward strand.
ACCCGCTTGTGTGAAACGGAAAATATTATCGATAAACAGGAGTACGTCTTGACCTTCTTCATCCCGGAAATATTCCGCCAT
>CAYVFH010000018.1:0-19535 GCA_964450985.1 uncultured Oscillospiraceae bacterium
GAGCAACGGCCTTCTAAGCCGTGTGTCTGGGGTTCGAATCCCTATGGGCTCACCATATATTCTGGGGTATAGCCAAGCGGTAAGGCAACGGACTTTGACTCCGTTATGCGTAGGTTCAAATCCTGCTACCCCAGCCACAGGACCCATTAGCTCAGTTGGCAGAGCACTTGACTTTTAATCAAGGTGTCCGGAGTTCGAATCTCCGATGGGTCACCAATTTCTCTAGAAGGATCCTGGGCCACATCTCGTCTCGGAATGGAGAGGTGTCCGAGCGGTTTAAGGAGCTGGTCTTGAAAACCAGTGACTCCGAAAGGGGCCGTGGGTTCGAATCCCACCCTCTCCGCCATTAATTGAAGACCGGGAGAAGTACTCAAGTAGGTTGAAGAGGACGGTTTGCTAAACCGTTAGGGTTCGTAAGGGCCGCATGGGTTCGAATCCCATCTTCTCCGCCATGTCCTAGGGGTATAGCTCAGTTGGTAGAGCGATAGTCTCCAAAACTATGCGCCGTGGGTTCAAGTCCTGCTACCCCTGCCATTTTTACAAAACTGAATAGTTGCGGGGTGTAGCGCAGTTTGGTAGCGTAACTGGTTTGGGACCAGTGGGTCGCGGGTTCAAATCCTGTCACCCCGACCAACATTAGGATATGGGCCATTAGCTCAGTTGGTTAGAGCGTCCGGCTCATAACCGGCAGGTCCGGGGTTCAAGTCCCTGATGGCCCACCAAATTCCTTGAAAAGCACAAAAGCATGCCCAGATAGCTCAGTAGGTAGAGCAGTGGACTGAAAATCCACGTGTCCTTGGTTCAATTCCGAGTCTGGGCACCAAAGAACGGCTCTTTGCACTTCGGTGTGGAGGGTTGTTTTTTTGTGACGATTATGTCATTTTCCTACTGTCGCTGTGGGTTGAAAAATCAATGTTTAAAGAGCCTTAAGAGGGGTATTATTAAAAATGTAGAAATAATGATAACTGTAACAAAACTGTAATGATTAAAAACACGTTGGGTCATTGACAAATGTCGAAAAGTGCCATAGAATTGGCGAAAGAAACAAAAAATGATATCGGGAGAGCTTAACCACTGAAAAATCAACATTTAAGAAAAGAGGAGAGGACACATAAACATTGAGAAATTGAAGAAATCAAAGAAAGGTTTTACCCTGGTAGAGATTATAGTTGTATTGGTAATCATCGCCATTTTAGCCGCTATCGCCATTCCGGCCATGACAGGATGGATTGACAAGGCAAATGAAAAAGCGGTTGCCGCAGAAGCAAGAACGGCTCTATTGGCAGCTCAGACAACAGCTTCTGAGACATATAGTACAAGTGGTGGATCTATTACTAGTCCTGGAGCTTTGGATGATGACCTAGCTGGTGAAGTTCCTGGTGATGTTTATTTTGAAGCTGACAATGGTGTTGTAACAAATCTGCTTTATGTTAGTGAGGATGGGAAAACAGCTAGTTATAGTAGCGCAACTGGCTGGAGTTTTGAATAATCGAGAACAAATTACTGGAAGAAGGCCGCTCATTGAGCGGCCTTCTTAATATCATGATATAATAAAAAGTGTATTATTGTATTCGTGGAGTAGGAGTCAACGTGGTATTTATATTGTATCTATCCATCGGAATTATTATATTTATGTTCGGGGCCAGCTTGGGTAGCTTTTGCTCCGCATATATCGAAAGATATCAGCAGGGGGTAAGCATTGTGAAGGGACGGTCCCTTTGTCCTTCCTGTCACCGGCCTATCAAAGGGTATGACTTGATCCCAGTACTGAGTTTTATCGTTTTGGAGGGGAAATGCCGGTATTGTGAGGGCCGGATTCCCTGGGAAAATTTTGTGCTGGAGGTCCTGGGTGGTGTGACGGCCTTGGGGCTCTTTTTCGTGTATGGACTTACGGGAGAAGGGGTGCTATATCTCTTTGTATTGGCGGCTCTCCTGTGTATATACTTAATCGATAAGCGCACCATGGATATTCCCCATGCCTTGAATATTGCTATTCTAGTTTTGGGCATCATCAGCGGATTTCTCCTTCCCCATATATCCTGGTTGGATCGAGGAATCGGTTTGGTGGCCATCAGTGTGCCCATGTTTCTGCGGACTTTGTTAATTCCCAATGCATTTGGCGGGGGGGATGTGAAGCTGATGGGGGCGGCCGGGGTACTCTTGGGGTGGCAGGCTTTGTTGGTGGCATTTTTTATCGGATTGGTGATTGGGGGTGCTCAGGGGGTATATATTCTCAGAGTACAAAAAAGAGATAAAAAAACTTTGTTTGCATTTGGCCCTGCATTAGCGATAGGAATTGCAATTTCCCTGTTTTTTGGTCATAATATAATAGATTGGTATATCCGCCTTGTATTCTAAAATCCCAGGAGGTTCATGAAGACATTTCGCTATACGGCATATGACATGAGTGGCAAGCGCCACATGGGAAGAGGAACGGCCAACGAAGAATCCTTGTTTCGAGATTCCATGAAGGAACAGGGGCTGTTTTTGGTGGAATTAGACGAAGTAATTCACCCCGCCAAGCGGTCGGAGCGGTTGAGTACCAAAGAGCTTCCGGAGTTTGCCAGAGGCATCGGAACCCTGATTACGGCAGGGGTCCCATTGGCGCAAACCATGGAAGCCTTGCAGGGAGAAAATAAGAATGCCAAGTTGCGGGCCATATATGACAAGACAGGCCAATATGTGAAAGAGGGGATTCTATTCTCCGATGCACTGAGGCTGCAAAAGGATGTATTTCCCCCCCTGTTTATCAACATGATTTCTTCCGCAGAAGAAACGGGTCGTCTGGGAGAATCCCTGATGCAGTCTGCGGAATACTACGAAAAGCAGTATCGACTTCAATCCAAAGTCCGGGGCGCCATGGCATATCCCGTATTTTTGCTGTTCTTGTCTCTGGCCATTATGATGGGGGTATTCACCTTTATCATTCCATATTTTACGGATATCGTGGGGGCTTCTGCCGTTACAGGATTGACAGCGGTGTTTATGAAAATCAGCACCGTACTGCGAGAGAATTTTCTCTACATTACCTTGGGCATCATCGCTTTCGCGGCTATTTTTACCGTGCTGATTCAAAGGCCGGATGTACGGCGTGTCATCGATAAGGGCCTATTATCCATACCGAGAGTGGGAACTCTGTTTGAAACCATCTACACGGCTCGATTTGCCCAAACCATGGCCTATTTGTACTTGAGTGGGGTTTCTGTGGTGAATGGGCTTAAGAATACCAAATATGCCATAGGAAATGCCTATGTGGTAGATCAATTCGACACCTTGATTCGTGAGGTGACCGGCGGAAAGATGTTGTCTGATGCTATTGTGAAAGTGAACGGTATTCAGAATAGTATCAAGTGGCCCATTCGAATCGGCGAAGAATCCGGAGAATTGGGGCAAATGCTGCTTTCCACATCGGACGCCTTGACCTATGAATCCGAGAGAGCCGCAGAAAAGCTCACTTCGTTCCTGGGTCCGGTGATGATTATTATACTAGCCACTATGGTGGGGATGATTATGATTTCTGTTCTCATGCCCATACTGAATATGTACCAGGGAATAGGCAGCGGCTATGGAATGTAAGGGGCAAAGGAGCGTAAAATGGTAACATTATACATGACCAACGAAGGAATTAAGATCATGGATGCCGAATATCAGCGGAAAAAGCTGAGGGTTTCTCATGTGGAATTCATTCCTTTAGCTCCGGGGATTATGGACGATGGAGAAATCCTTCGGCCGGAGGAGCTGAAGGCGGTTTTGGCTGGCCTCCCGCCCAAGACGAAAAAGAGATTACGAAATGTGAAGTTGGTTTTAGATAGTCACCGTTTTCCTGTGAATAAGATGATGATCCCCAAAATGCCGGAAAGCAAGGTGTTGAAGTATATCGAAGGGGAGTATCGTAACAAGGTTGCGGCGGATGAAAAATGGCTGTATGACTACATGCTAATCAATGAAAAAGGGAAGGGGCAGGCCATATTGGCTACGGCTGTGTCTCAGTCCTATGTGGACTCATATCTCCAACTTTTGGAAGAGGTGAAAATCAAACCCTATTCCATTGACTTTGATATCGGATGTGTAATCCAATTTGCCAAAGTGGGCATCGGCCCACGATCCGAAAACTGCATGATGATATCCCTGGATGGGGAATATATTTCCGTTTACCTATTTGTGCGAGGAGAATACCATTATCTGGTTTCAAAAAAGTCAATGGCCCCTCGGGGTACACCTGATTTTTACGAAGAGGTGACCACCACGATGTCCACGGTGAATCAATATAGTTATGCAGAAACCCAGGGCGAATTAATTGAAAATGTATACATGATATCGGTGAATGATGGGGAAATTAAAGCTTGCGACGAGCTCTGTGAGTTTTTCCGCCAGGCCATCAGTCTGCCTATAGACAAAATGACTCCGTCCCACGCAGGTTTTAGAGTGACCAAGCAGACCAACTTTGAAATGGCACAGTACGTTCATAATATCGGCGCCATCATCGAATAGGAGAACCGGATGAAGAATAAGCGATTTGACCTTTATGTGCAACGGCAGAAGGCAAAAAAACAGGACCGAATAAAAACGGGAAGCCGAACCAAGGTGGGTCTTATTTTTCTGTTGTTGCTTGTAGTGCTTGCCGCATTTTTACTTCTGGATACCAACCGCATGGAAAAGAAAATTGAAGCCGGAAATGCTGTGCTGAATGATCCCGCCAATTTAGAACGATTTGAAGAGATTAGCTCCCTGAATCATAGAGAAGCGGCCTATATTTCCATCCGGGAAAATCTGGATGGGTTGGATCAAATCATCCAGTCCTACCCCGAAGTAGGTCGCAATCTTTTTTCTCATTTTCTCATGGGGAATGCCCCCGGCATCACGATTTCAAATATAAGCTATACCGCGGCCACCGGCCAGTTTAGCATGTCCGTGGAAGCGGCCAGCTATAGCTCATGGACTCAGTATATTAGTAAGCTGGAAAAGAGCCCCTTTATTACGGGATTTGACTATCGAGGGTATCAAAGAGATTTGGGACAGGATACCTACTTCTCATCATTCAGTTTTCAATTAGTAGATATGTCTCAGGGCCAAGAAATGGTAGAGGAGGACTAAGAAATGCGTTTGGAATTGAGTCCACGAGAAAAAAATCTCATTTTCATACTGGCGCTTTTAATTGTCACTGCCTTGGCATATACTTTTTTCTTTAGCAATGCATTGGAGAAATGGGTGGACCAACGAGGCATTTATCAACAGACCCAGGAATTGGTGGTGGCCATGGAACAGTCCGCCGCTGAAATGGAAGTGCGGAAGCAGTATGTGGAGCAGCTGAGAGAGGAAGCCCAGGTATTATCAGAAGGCTACCATTTAGACTATACCAATCACATGGCGGAGCAAAAAATAACGGCGTTGTTGATGGAAAAGAGATTGGTTACTCCCTATGTGGATGTTGCCGGTGTCATCCGTGAGCCATTGGTTGCCTATGGTTTGTCCGGGGAAGGAACTCCTTCTGTACAGGCATCCCGAATTCCACTGCGTTTTTCCGTCAGCGGGTCCATGAATCAGATGATTGATTTGCTGGATACCATTCAAAAGGACAAAGGGGTACATATTTCGGATTTTACCATGATTGGGGTTGATAATGGGGAAGTGGGAATGGCGGTGACCATAGAGCTTCTATTAGGGGATACGGAAGGTGTTCTGGATGAGTAAAAGAGGCTCTGCCCTGATATGGGTGGTGAGCATTTTAATGATATTTGTGATTCTGGTGACGGGGATTCTGGTACTGGTAGGGAGCTCCCATCGCAATGCCATGTATAACAATCATAAGCAACAGGCATATTTTACCGCCAAATCTGCGGTGGATGCAGTGGCCTATGTGATTCGATATAATGATGCAGATGCATATGAAAATGGGGCGGTCAATATGATTCCTACTCCAGCCGGTGTGACATGGACCAACTATTCCATTCGAAATCTTATGGCTTATGATTTGGGACAGGCCACCATAGAGGTTACGAGAGAAGATGCCAACACTATCATTATCCGGGCAACTGCTACATATATGGGAGTGGAAGATCGGGTATCTCTTTATCTATATGGGGAGTCCTATGAGGAAGCCGAAGTATGGGAGATTTGGAAATATGAAAATTAGATTTGCGCAAAGAACACAAAAATATTTCCGGAAGTCTCATCCGGGCGGATTTACTCTGGTGGAGGTGGTAGTGAGCATGACCTTGTTGGTTGTGATTGCCACTGTTCTGTTGACCGGAGTGATGGCCGCCGGGAAGACTAGTTCTCGTTCTGTGGATTTGACCCGGGCGGGATATGAACAAGCGGCTTTGCTGGAGCAAATGACGGGGATATCTACGGGAAGCCAGGTGTTGATTGTGAACCGGGTACAAGACTATCAGGTGTGGGGCGACCTTTTGGAAACGGAAGATTCGGAAACCGGTGTAGGGTTCATGGTGTTTCAGCCTTATGAGCCGGATGGAGAGTAAGTCATGCCCAAAATCAAGGTGGTCTGTGATAATAGAAGAGGCTTCACTCTGGTGGAAATCATTGTGGTTTTGGCCATATTTTCCATTGTGGTAGTGGGCGGATCTTCACTGTTGTTAAGCGGCAATCAAGTATTTAAAAAGAATGCGGACATGTCCCATGCATCTCAGATGGCCCAATATACCATTGATTGGATGGAGGATTCCTTAACCTATTCTTCCGTGGTGGAGGTCACCAATGGCGGAGTTCAGGTGCCGACGGGAATGAATGCTATAAAAATTCAAGAATCAGGTGACAATCAAGGGCAGCTCATGGTGTATAAAGATGGAGTTTGGGGCCCGGCTTTTACGGCAGGATTTTATGAAGGGTGGAAGATTCAAATTTATCCAGTCATTCAAGCCACCAATCTACAGCTTCGATTGGAGATCGTAAACCGTCAGGATGAAAAGACATATGAGGTGACGAAGACCATGTCCTTCCCCAATATGGCTTCCTCCCAAAATCTCAAGGGTACTGCATCCATACCGTATCCCATGTTTTTGATTTCCTCCGATGTTACCTTGCCAGACATTGAACCACCGGATCCCGGCGATGAGGAGTTTGAAAATACCCCAACCGAGTTTGCGGTAGGGGGCAATCCCAATTATGTGGTATCGGTAAACGGATCCCTGAATGATTATGTGCAAGCCAATTATGACGGAGGCCGGGGAGCTGTGATTCCAGAGGGTAGTATTTATTATGATCTGGAAGGTTTCGTATTGCCAAGTGGAGAAGTGTTAGAGCCAGGATATTATGTGACACGATGGAATCAATATCTGAAGTATCCCATGAGTGAGGAAGATATTTATCTATACCTCTATGGCAGAATCAAACAGAATCAGAGTCAGGATGTGTATAAGGAATATACCATTGATACTGGAGTGACAGTACTGCACCCGGACTATACCCATATTCCCTATGGCCAGAAAATCAATATCGATATGGACCCGGAAAATTTGCCGGAGCCCAATGCTTATACACAGCCAGGTGATATGAAGAGAGTGGGGGACAGGTTTTACGTCTTTTTTCCGGGGACCACCCGGTGGTGGCATGACTACTTGTCTGACAACAACTGGTATGAGATAGATATCTCAATATTGAATATGTAAGGACGAAATAAGCAAATCATTGTTATTTGGAAACAGGTAACCGAGATTTTACAACCAACCTTTTGAGGAGAACACAATGAGCATTAAACTCGGCGACGTATTGGTATCTGCCGGATATATCACAACAGAACAACTGAATCATGCCATTCTGGTTCAACAGAATGAAGAGTCCAGAAAGCGACTGGGCCAGGTGCTTCAGGATTTGGGGTATGTGACTGAAAAAGAAATACTGGAGGCCCTGGCGGTTCGTGTGGGGTGCCCTTTTATTGACATGAGCCAAAAAGAGGTGGACCCCAATGCCATTAGTTTGGTGCCCAGAAAGGTGGCGGAGGAGCACATGCTTTTGCCCTTATCCTATGGTGAAGATAAAATAGAAATTGTCATTAACGACCCGTTAAACTTCCGGGGCATTCAGGAAGTGCGGGAATTGACGGGATTGTACCCCATTATCTCTATTGCGGAGAAAGTGAAAATTGAGAATGCCATCGAAGTAAATTACGCAGACTACAGCGCCAAGGAGTTTGTGTTACAAGCCAATCGAAGTGTCTCCAAACTGGTGCCGGAGATGGAAGAAGAACTAGATGAAACTGAGAACGAAGCCATGGTGGTGAAGTTAATCAATGGCTTGCTGGTTCGTGGTTACACCATCAATAGCAGTGATATTCATATTGAGCCCTATGAAAAAAAGACGCGAATTCGAATGCGTATCGATGGGATTTTAGTGGATTATACGGATTTGGCCCCGGCACTTCATCCCAACGTGGTAGCCCGTATTAAAATTATGTCCCGGTTGGATATTGCAGAAAAACGAATTCCTCAAGATGGTCATTTCAAAGTCACCTTAGATGATATTGTCATCAATGCCCGAGTATCCACCACACCTACGGTTTTTGGAGAAAAGGTGGTGATACGGTATTTGAATACCAACACGGAGATTACCAATCAGAACTCCTTTGGTATGCAGGAGCATCATTACCGCATGGTGGAGGAGATGATGAAATCCCCCCATGGCATCATCTATGTCACCGGGCCCACGGGTTCCGGAAAAACCACCACTTTGTATATGATGATGGAGCGGCTTCTGGAAAGAAGTGTGAACATTTCTACCATTGAGGATCCGGTAGAGAGAACCATTTATGGGCTTAACCAGATCCAGATTAATCCTACAGCGGGGCTCACCTTTGCTTCCGGTCTTCGATCCCTGTTACGACAAGACCCGGATATCATCATGGTGGGAGAAACCCGGGATTCGGAAACGGCTTCTATATCCGTTCGAGCCGCCATCACCGGGCATCTTGTGCTTTCTACCTTGCATACCAATGATGCGGTGGCATCCATCGTTCGTTTGGAAGATATGGGAGTGGAGCGGTATCTCTTGTCTAGTGCCTTGGTGGGGATTATTGCCCAGCGATTGGTGCGAAAGATTTGTCAAGAGTGTCGACAAGAGTATATTCCTACCGAAGCGGAAGCTCTTATGATGGAGAGTCGGGGAATTGGCACCACATATCATGGAGTGGGCTGTAAAACTTGTAATAGTACCGGGTATTTGGGTCGTATGGGAATTCATGAAATCGTCATGGTGGATACGGGCGTAAAGAAAATGATGTTGGAAAATCAGTCCATGGACGATATCACAGAATACTTGAGACAGACCCAAGGCTTCCAGTCTCTGGAAGCAAGCGCCAGAGATTTGGTCAACCAAGGGGAGACCACCTTTGAGGAATATCTGAGAGTTCAGTACTCGGTATTGTAAGAATAAGCATAGAACAGATAAGCATAGAATAGACAGGAAAGGATATTTCAGTATGGCCCAGTTATATTATCGATATTCTACCATGAATGCAGGAAAATCCATCGAATTGATCAAGGTGGCATACAACTATGAGGAGCGGGGGAAAAATGTACTGACTCTGATGCCAGGTGTGGACAATCGATATGGGGTAGGTCTGATTACCTCACGAATCGGCATTCAGAGAGAAGCCTTGGTAGTAGACCACGATACGGATATATTGGATTTGTTCCTACGGGAGAATGCCAAAGGGAAAATTGATTGTGTGTTGGTGGATGAATGTCAATTTCTGCGAAAACACCATGTGCAGGAGTTGGTAGAAATCGTGGATAGTTTGGAAGTACCGGTACTGGCCTATGGTCTGAAAAACGATTTCCGAAATGAGTTATTCGAAGGCTCCTATTATATGTTGGTTTATGCGGATAAAATCGAAGAGATTAAAACCATTTGTTGGTGTGGCCGAAAGGCAACCATGGTGGCTCGAGTGGTGGATGGAAAGTTCGTAAAACAGGGAGAGCAAATCGTGGTAGGTGGCAGCGACATGTATGTGTCTCTATGTAGGAAGCACTATAACGATGGGAGATTGGGCCCGGATATGCTATAGGAGGAATCTATGATGGATTACTATATACTTGCCATTAACCCCGGTTCTACCTCCACCAAGGTGGGAGTTTATCAGAATGAAAATCTTATGTTCCAAGAAACCGTGGATCACACCAATGAGCAATTGGCAGCGGCCACGGGATTACGGGAGCAGTTTGACATGAGGCTGGCGGTAATTCATCAAGTTTTGGAGCGCAAGGGGTTTGAGGCCTCACAGCTTTCTGCTGTGGTGGGGAGAGGCGGCCAATTACCTCCCGTTCATTCGGGGGCATACATGGTCAATGAAGAAATGAAGAAACGAATCATCAAGGGTCCCATCGTCGCCCATGCGTCCAACCTGGGGGCGCTTCTAGCGGCGGCTATGGCAAAACCATATGAGATTCCTGCCATGATTTACGATGCGGTTTCCTCCGATGAAATGCGGCCGGTGGCCAAGATAACGGGAATCCCATCGGTGGTGCGGCAAAGCTTTTGCCATGTGCTGAATACCAAGGCCATGGGTAGAAAAGCGGCGGCCAACCAAGGCAAACGGTATGAAGATATGAACTTCATCATTGCTCATATTGGAGGGGGTGTTTCCGTTAGTGCCCACAATTACGGTAAAATCGTGGATGTGATTACCGATGATGCCGGGCCTTTTTCTCCGGAGAGATCCGGTAGTGTGCCCCTTCTATACATCGTGGATATGTGTTATAGCGGCAATTATAGCAAGAAGGATCTTTTGAAAGAGCTTCGGGGCCATGGGGGACTTAAGGCTTATCTTGGCACCCATGATTGCCGTAAAATCGAGGAAATGATAGAGGCGGGAGATGAAAAAGCAAAAATTCTCTATGAAGCCCAGGCTTATCAAATCGCCAAAGGAATCGGAGAGCTGGCCCCCACCATTGACGGTCCCATTGACCATATCATATTAACTGGCGGGGTAGCCCATTCCAAGATGCTGACAGACATGATCCAAAAAAGAGTATCTTTCCTGGCGCCGGTACTGATTATGCCGGGAGAAAATGAGTTGGAATCCTTGGCATTAGGTGCCCTCCGGGTGCTTCGTGGGGAAGAAGAGGCCAGAGAGTATGAAGACCGCTTCGAGGATCGGGAAGAGATTTTTGTATAGCGGAGTAGGACAAGGCTGCGGGATGTTGGGATATTTCAGTTAGGAGTGAAAAAATATGGGCGAGGGAAATCCTCGCCGTTTGTTTTATATCAACGCAATATTTGTGGGATTTTGCTATGGATTTCATTGAGAATGGTACGTTTTCGATAGCTCCACGGAGGAGATATCAGAAGAGAACGAGGCACGTCTCCGGTGAGCCGATGAATGGTGATTTCCGGCGGGATTCGTTGCAGGAGATGAGTCACCAGTTCCACATACTCTTCCAGGCAAGAAAAAGGTTGGTACCCGGGGTAGAGTTTTTCCATGGGAGACCCCTTGACGATATTCAGCATATGGAGTTTCAACCCAAATGGATTTTTGGAGCAAACATAATCCAAGGAAGCTTCCATCATTTCTCTGTTTTCACCGGGTAGCCCCAGGATCAGATGGACCACCGTGAGAATCCCTCTACTTTGAAGAGATTCCATGGCCTGGTTAAAATCTTCCAGTGTGTACTGAAGCTTCATACTTTGGGCGGTTTCCGGATGAATGGTTTGTAAACCCAACTCCACCCATAGGAAAGTCTGTTGATGGAACTCCTCCAAAAGGTCTAGCACTTCATCCGAGAGGCAATCCGGACGGGTGGATATGGCCAGCCCCACTACATCCGGGAAGCGAAGGGCTTCTTCGTACAAGTATCGTAAGCGGGGTATGGAATCATAGGTGTTGGTATGGGACTGGAAGTAGGCAATATATTTGCTGTTGGGCCACTTTTCGGCCCGCATTTCAATTTGTTGTCGGATATCCGGCAGGGAAGAAGCCAGTTCCCCGGAACCTCCTTCACTACAGAAAACACAGCCCCCCACCCCTTTGGTTCCATCTCGATTGGGGCATGTGAAACCCCCATCAAGGGCTAATTTGATGACACGGGTGCCGAACTTATTCTTTAAGTAGGTGCCGATGGGCAAGTATCCAAACTGGCTCATTTTGCGGATTCCCTTCCAAATGGAGTGATGATATAGGGCTTCTTATGCGTTTTCAAATTCATAATGATATGATATAATACTTTGTTATGAAAGTGAATGAAATTTGTGAGACGAAGGAACGAAAAGGATGAAGACGAAAGGATTGACTCCCTGGGGGAGTCTGCAATGGAATACTGGCAGAGAACGAGGGTTTTTTGAAAGTGCAGAGGACGGGTTGGAGTTGAAAAGACAGCGGCCCAGGTTGCTTCTGCATAGCTGTTGCGGTCCTTGCAGCACTTCGGTGATTGAGCGGTTGGTGAGCGAGTACGATGTAACGGTGTATTTCTACAACCCCAATATCGAACCGGAGGAGGAATATCAAAGGCGACTGGCTTCCCAAATCAAATTCATTGAAGGATTCAATCAAAGCCGGAAAGCGCTGGAAACGGAAAAAGGGGTTCTTACCTTTCACCAAGTAGAGTTTATAGAAGGAGAATATTGCCCTGAGGATTTCTATGAAGTAGCTCAGGGCTTCGATAATGAACCGGAGGGAGGCCAACGGTGTGTGGAGTGTTTTCGTTTGAGACTGGAGAAAACGGCTAAAATGGCCAGGTGGGCAGGATTTTCAATCTTCGCCACCACCCTCACCGTCAGCCCTCACAAAGATTATGATGTGATTACCGAAATTGGATTATATTTCGGGAGAAAGTATGAAATCGAGTATCTGGCTACGGACTTCAAAAAGAAAAACGGATATGCCAGAAGCATTGAGTTGTCAAAGGAATACGGATTATATCGCCAACAATACTGTGGCTGTGAATATTCCAACCCCAATACTGAAAAGGAGACTGATAAATGAATCGATTAATGATACCGGAGGGATATCGATCCCCCATAGATCCCATGGAGACCCAACGTGCCATCAAGAAGATTAAAGATTTTTTTCAACAGGAATTAGCGTATGGGTTAAATCTGCGACGTGTAACCGCTCCCCTTTTTGTGATTCCAGAAAGTGGATTGAATGATAATTTAAACGGCATAGAAAGAACGGTGGCCTTTAGTCTGAAAGATATGGAGGAAAAGAATGTGGAAATTGTCCAATCTCTCGCCAAATGGAAACGTATGGCATTGGGCAAGTATGGCATTCCTCCCGGCCATGGAATTTATACGGACATGAATGCCATTCGAAGAGACGAAGACCTGGATAATCTTCATTCCATTTATGTGGATCAATGGGACTGGGAAAAGGTGATGTTGAAGGAAGAACGAAACCAGGAGTATTTGGAAAGCACCGTAACCATTATCTACAACGCGTTGAAAAACTTGGGAGACTACGTGAACCGATTGTATCGAAACATACAGACCGAGTTACCCAATGAAATTCATTTTATTACCAGTCAGGAGTTGGAGGACCGTTATCCGGACATGACTCCCAAAATGCGGGAAAACGAAATCTGCAAAGAGTATCGTGCGGTATTCGTGAAGAATATTGGAGGTGCGTTGAAATCCGGAAAACCCCACGATGGGAGAGCTCCGGATTATGACGATTGGAATTTGAACGGGGATATTCTTCTGTGGAATGAAGTGCTGGAAATGGCATTTGAAATATCCTCCATGGGAGTTCGCGTGGATGAAGAAGCCATGGAGCGTCAATTAAAAATGGCTGGCGCGGAAGACCGGCTTACTATGGATTTCCATCGAGCCATTATGGAAAAGAAGCTGCCCTATTCTATTGGAGGGGGCATCGGTCAAAGTCGGCTTTGTATGTTTTTCTTGCGGAAAGCCCATATTGGAGAAGTTCAAGTATCCGTGTGGCCGGATTCCATGATTGAAGAATGTGGGGCCAACAATATATTTTTGCTGTAATGAAGGCAGTTATGGTGGATGAATCGGGAGGATAAGTATGCCCTATGCAGATGTAATCATTGACCAGACCGGAGATCCCACCGACCATTACTATACTTATCATTTTGAAGATCCCAACATTGAGGTGGGTGCTTTGGTGACCCTTCCCTTTGCCCGAGGCAATCGAACCGTTACTGCGGTGGTGTTTCGGGTATATAATGAATTAGACCAGGAAATAACCAAAATCAAAAATATCGGGGGGTGGGAAGGAATCACCTTGCCCCCCGAATCACTGGATACCTGCTTATGGATGGCCAGAAGGTATTTGTGTCGTAAAAACGATGCCTTACGTCTCTTTATGCCCCCGGATAAACCGGCTCGGCTTTCTTCCGTCCAATTGCCCTATGGAGAAGACTGGGCAGAGGGAACAGAAGTGGATGCTTTGACCTTCGAGCAGGAAAGTGCTTTGGGCGAAATGATGCCTTCCCTTCAACAGGGGAAGCAAGCATCTTTCCTGCTTCATGGTGTGACGGGAAGCGGGAAAACCGAAGTATATATGCAATTGATTCAGTGCTGTCTGGAGCAGGGTAAACAGGCCATATTTCTGGTGCCGGAGATTGCATTGACCCAACAAATCATCGGGCGCTTCATTGCCCGGTTTGGTGTGGAGAAAATTGCAGTATTACATAGCCGGTTAACACCGGGCCAACGATATGTGGAATGGATGCGGATTCGTAACGGGGAAGCCCGTATTGTGATTGGTGCCCGTTCTGCCGCCTTTGCGCCTGTGGAGAAATTGGGGCTTGTAGTGTTGGATGAGGAACATGAGACTACCTATAAATCGGACATGACTCCAAAATATGACACAGGGGAAGTGGCATATAAGAGAGCCCAGGCTCATGGGGGTGTTTTGGTGTTGGGCAGTGCCACCCCCTCTATTTCTACCATGTATAGAGGGCATCAAGGAGTTTATGCGGTATTAGATTTGAAGGAAAGATACAACAAGGTACCACTTCCGGAGATGTCCGTGGTGGATATGCGGCAGGAACTGAAGGAAGGAAATCGCAGCATTTTTTCCCGAGCATTGCAAGAAATGGCGGAAAAATCCTTGAAAGAAAACAAACAGATTATCCTGTTTTTAAACCGGCGGGGCTATTCCAATTTCATTTCTTGTAGAGAGTGTGGATATATCATGAAATGCCCCACTTGTGGGATTTCACTTACATACCATCGCCAAAAAAACCTGGGAATATGCCATTATTGCGGCTACAAAGAAAGGGTCCCCAAGAGCTGCCCTCAGTGCAACAGCAAGTATTTAAAGTACTTTGGGGTGGGCACGGAAAAGGTGGAGGAAGTTGCCCGGGAAAGATTCCCCCAGGCATCCATTGCCCGATTGGATTTGGATACCATTAAAAGCCGGGGGAGTATGGAAAAGATTTTAGCCAGCTTTCAGTCGGGAAAGATCCAAATACTGATAGGTACTCAGATAGTGGCAAAAGGACTGGACTTTCAAGGTGTAGGGCTGGTTGGAATTGTTTCTGCGGATGTGTCGCTCAATATCCCGGATTATCGCTCCTCCGAAAGAACGTTTCAGTTAATCACTCAGGCGGCGGGAAGGGCTGGTCGAGGGGAAGAACGAGGACAGGTGGTCATCCAATCCTATACACCGGAGCACTATGCCATTCGAATGGCGGTTTCCGGAGATTATCGGGGATTTTACGAAAAGGAAATTGCGCTGCGAAGAGCCTTGGGTTATCCTCCCTTTGGAGATCTGATTCAGGTGGTTTTTGCGGCTACAGATGAAGAAAAAGCCCGACTTCAAGCCAAAAGGGCTGAAACATTTTTAGCCATGGCCCTGAAAAAAGGGTATGGAGAAGGGGAAGTACAAAATCTATATCCGGCCGCACCGTCTGTCATTCAACGAGTGGGCGCCGCTTACCGTTATCAGTTGGTCTTAAAATCTCCGAAAGAACGACGGAAAGCCTATGGAGAGATGTTGGAGGCCATGAAGGAAGAGTTTAGAAAGAAAAAAACCGACGTGACCGTTTCTATTGATATTAATCCCTATAGTTTTATATAAAGGAGCAGTATTTATGGCATTACGAAAAATTGTAACCGAGGGGGATCCGATTCTCCGAAAAAGGGCCCGGGAAGTGGAAGAAGTGAATGACCGTATCCGTGGAATTTTCGACGATATGGTGGAGACCATGAGAGATGCGGACGGGTGTGGATTGGCGGCACCTCAGGTGGGACTATTAAAGCGGCTCATTGTGGTGGAGGTTCCGGACCCCACCTTAACAGATGAGATCGCAGATACAGAAGAGGATTTGGAAATAGCGGAAAAGAAAGAAGGGGAAGATACCCCCATGATTCTCCTTAAACTGGCCAACCCGGAAATTATTCAAGCCCAGGGAACCCAATCCGGTGCTGAAGGTTGTCTTAGTGTACCCGGATATACCGGTACGGTGGAAAGACCTCAGTGGATTAAATTGAGGGCTCTTGACTATAGCAATGAACAGGTGGAAATGGAAGCGGAAGGATTCCTGGCAGTGGCCATATCTCATGAAATGGATCACTTGGAAGGTGTTCTGTTTACCGACAAAGCCACGGAAGTGAAGGACATCTATTCTGAAGAAGCAGAAGGGGAAGAGGAATAGAAGGGAGAGAGGCCATGAACATCATATTTATGGGAACACCGCAGTTTTCCGTACCCACTTTGGATGCATTAGTGAAGGCGGGATACCAAGTACCCTTGGTGGTAACACAGCCAGACAAGGCAAAGGACCGTGGAAAGAAAGTGCAGTTTACACCGGTGAAGGAGAAAGCGGTTGAACTGGGGTTGATGGTAGCTCAACCGGAATCCTTGAAAAGCAATGAACGTTTTCTGTCCAAACTGGCGGAGCTGGAGCCCGATTTAATCGTAGTTGTGGCCTATGGAAAAATTCTGCCCAAAGAAGTGTTGGATATACCCAGGTATGGATGCGTGAATGTGCATGCTTCTATTTTACCCCGGCATCGAGGGGCTGCGCCTATTCAGCAAGCCATCCTTTCCGGAGATGAATATAGCGGTGTGACCATCATGCAAATGGATGAAGGCCTGGATTCCGGAGACATGATTGCCACGGTAAAAACTCTGATAGGCGGATATACGGCGGACCAACTGCACGATGAGTTAATGGTGAAGGGAGCGGAGCTACTGATAGAAGTGCTGCCATCCATACTCAATGGTACGGCGATTTCCGTGAAGCAAGATCATGAGTTGGCCACCTATGCCCCTATGATTCACAAGGAAATGGGTCGAATTCCCTTTCAGAAGAGTCCATCCGAAATCGAGAGACTGACAAGGGCCATGGATTCCTGGCCGGGGGCCTATTGTAATTACAAAGGACAGTTATTGAAAATATGGGAAGCCTTACCCATTGATGGCCCAGTGAAAGAAGGGCCCGGTACCATCGTGGAGGTTTCACGAGAGGGCATTAAAATAGCTTGTGGAGGAGGCTATTTGTTGGCCACCACCATTCAATTGCCGGGGAAGAAACGAATGTCGGTGAAGGAGTTTCTCAAAGGCAACTCCATTGAAAAAGGTGTGGTTTTGGTGTAAAATAAGAAGTTAGCGAAACAGCAAAGACAGGCATTGGATTAGAGGAGAGATATTATGTTTACCTATTATGACCCCACAATCATATTGTTGATTCCCGCGGTTATTTTTACTTTTTATGCCCAAGCAAAGGTTTCTCGAGCCTATGGCACCTATCTCAAGGTGCGAAACAGGAGGGGTATTTCCGGAGCGGAAGCGGCAAGAATTATTTTGGATGCCAATGGTTGCCAGCATGTTCCGGTACAGATTACCAACGGAAAGTTGTCGGACCATTATGATCCCAGGAAGAATATCCTGCGATTATCGCCCGATGTGAGCAGTCAAACATCCATCGCTTCGGTGGCCATTGCCGCCCATGAAGCAGGTCATGCAATACAAGATGAAAAGTCCTATGGTCCTCTGAAAATCAGAAATGTGATTGCGCCGGTGGTAGGAATTGTCTCCAACCTGGCATGGCCATTATTGATTATCGGGATGGTGCTGAGTTCTGCCGGAGAGTATGTGACAGGAAACTTATTGTTCAACCTGGGCATCTTGTTTTTCTTTGGAGTCGTTCTGTTTCATTTGATTACGATGCCTGTTGAACTCAATGCGTCGAAACGTGCGCTGAATCAATTGGTGGCATTAGATATAATTTATCCGGAAGAACAATCCGGAGCGAAAAAAGTGTTGTCTGCAGCAGCTTTGACTTATTTGGCCGCCTTGGCCATGGCCATTGCCAACTTGCTGAGAATCCTGGCAATCCGAGGGAGGAATTAGTTATGGGAAACGACCGTAAAACCGCTTTTTTGACCCTGATGGACGTAGAGTCCAAGAAATCCTATTCCAATATTGCGCTGAACCATCAGATAAAGAGGAATCGACCGGATAACCCGGCCTTTGTCAGAGAACTCACCTATGGAGTACTGGAGAATAAGATTTTACTGGACTATATCATTGACCAGTTTGTTCCTTCCGGAGCAGATCGTTTGAAGCCCCAGGATCTCAATGTGCTGCGGATGGGTATTTACCAGCTGGGCTATATGGATTCTGTGCCGGAATATGCAGCAGTGAATGAAAGTGTAAACCTGGCCAAGAAATTTTGTAAAGGAAGAGATGCCTTCATTAATGGAGTTCTTCGAACTTATATTCGCAATAAGTACACCATCACCTTGCCGGATCGAGGGGAAGATGAGGTTCGGTACCTTTCTGTAAAATATTCCTATGAGCCTTGGATTATTGAGCTTTGGATGCGCGAATACGAGATGGATTTTGTGGAGCAGCTTCTCCAAGCCGGGAATGAAACACCGGATACTTGTATCCGCTTAAATTGGATGAAGGTGATGAAAAAAGATTTAATGGAGCAGCTGAAAAATAAAGGCTTTGATGTATGGGAGGGTAAGCTTTCTCCCAATGCCTTGTATATTAAAGGGACCCAGCTTCTGGACAGTCAGATGTATAAAATGGGAATGTTTTCTGTTCAGGATGAGAGTTCTCAGCTGGCCACCATTATGTTAGACCCCAAGCATGAAGATTTTGTGATGGATGTATGCGCAGCGCCCGGCGGAAAAACTATGGCCATCGCCGAACGTATGAATAATACGGGTACGGTATTGGCATCGGATGTATATACCCGGAAGGTAGGGATTATGGATCAGGAAGCCCGCAGGCTGGGTTTAAAAAATGTAAAAACCAGAACGTGGGATGCCACCAAGACCGATACCATGCTGGTGGGGAAAGCGGACAAAGTTATAGTAGATGCTCCTTGCACCGGGTTGGGTGTGGTTCGACGAAAACCGGAAATTAAGTTCAAAAAATGGACCTCTGAGATGGATAGCTTGCCTCGCAAACAGTTGGATATCCTGTCCGCCTCTTCCCGATATGTGAAAATGGGGGGCACATTGTTATATTGTACCTGTACCATTAACCCGGATGAAAATCAAAAGGTGGTGGCAGAATTTCTCCGAAAGAACAGAGATTTCATGAAAGAGGAAATGGTCCAATTGTATCCTCATGTTGATGGTACCGATGGATTCTTCAT
>CAYVFH010000019.1:0-18550 GCA_964450985.1 uncultured Oscillospiraceae bacterium
TTTCTGTAATCATGTCAATCAAGCCGAGAGCCGTGTTGGCATCTACAAACATATATGCCAGCAGGATAATGACAATGAGGGGAAACATATCCGTAAGCCCACGCATGATGGAGTTGATATACTGATTGAAGGTCATTAGTTTTTGAGGCAGATACATAATCAAGCACAGCACTAAGGCAGCAAATAGACCCACCACCATGTCTTCCGTAACAACAGTAATAACGGCCACTAAGAGGATGGGAGCCAGGAAATTGATAGCTCTTCGTTTTTTCCCTTCCAATGCCGTCTCTTCTTCCGGTAATTCTACCAGAGCCGCTTTCGATTCAGCAGAAAGTACTTCGCCAGTGGTCAGTGTTCTTTCATTTGCTTTTTTCATAGGCCCGAAAAGGGGAATGATTCCCAGAATCACCAAAGGAACTGCCAGTACTGCCAACCATCCGTATACCACAAAGGGCATGGCTTGAATATAGGCTGCTACGGCGCTTAAATCTCCCGTCATCCCTGCTTCTTCCATTTGGGTTCCCATAAAAGCACCCCAAGTGGAGAAAGGAATGATGGCACACACGGTGACACCGGTGGAATTGACAATGTAGGCCAGCATTTCCCGGGGCACCTTATATTTGTCGGTTAAATCACGAACGGCTGCCCCCACAGCCAAACAATTCAAATAATCGTCTACAAAAATAATAATACCTAGAATCCAAGTTCCCAACAATGAGGAACGTCGGCTCTTCAAAATCTTTTGCGTCAGATTGGAAAAACCCAAAACGCCGGCGGAGTCCTGCATCAATGCAATCAATGCTCCAAATAATGCAACTACCAATAGAACCCATACGGTCCCATCATCTGTGGCGGTGACATAGAAACCATCAATAAGCTGCCAAAAACCATCCAGGGGGTTGAAATTTGCCAACATAAGGTAGGCCACAACAACTCCGCCCAGAATGGAGATAAAGGTGCTTTTGGTCCATAAGGCCAAGATCAGCACCACCAGGATGGGGACTAGAATCAATATTCCGTAATCCATTTTTTCTCCTTTCCTTTCATGAAATATATTATCACTGCCATAGGGCAGAGATAGACGATTAACGATAACTTTCCGGGGAACATAATATTTTCGCTATGGCCAAGGCAAATATCTTGGCATTCATAATGAGACTATCCATAGAAATGTACTCATTCTCTTCATGGCAAGTGTCTTCTTCTCCCGGGAAGATAGGCCCCCAGGAAACCACATTGGGAATGGCTTTGGCATAAGTACCCCCATACTCCAATGTAAATTCATTGGGTAATCCGGTAGTCTCCTCATATGCATGGGCAAAGGCGGTGAGAAAAGGTTTGCCTTCTTCTACGTATACCGCGGGCATTTGGTGGAAGGCTCCAAGCTTTCCCTGAAATTCATGAGCCAATTCTTCAAAGGTACGAAGGATTTTATTCTCATCTGCGCCATAGGGGAAACGGATGTTGAAATTGACATGAAGATTACCATTTTCCGTGGTTGCCAAGGTGGGTCCCATGGCATTGCGATGGACAAAGGCTCCTTGATAATATTCGCTATTACTGTATAGGCCTATTTTTTCTCCATATACAGAATTGAATCGATCTCCTAGCATTTCCAGAAATGCACTTCCATTGTTTGGCTCTAGTTTACCAGCCATTCGTAGCGTTTGGATTTCCTTTCCCATGAGGACCAGTGCATTGATTCCCTTCTCAGGCTGACAAGAGTGAACGGACTTTCCCTGGGTTTCCAGAATGGTTTCCTCCCCTTCATTATTGGAAAGAACCACTCTGCAATGTCCTGGAACCACATTAGTAGCCGAACCACTCTCCACTCCAACGAGAGAGGGAAGTGTGGTTCCGACATGAGAGTCGGCTGGGGTGAAAATGGGGATAATCAGTTCCACATCCATACCACCTTTTTCGATGTTGCATATAGGGAAGGATCCGTCTGGTGTAAACCCGTAATCGGGTAGAGGTCGTTCCTGAACGTACTTCTCCATGTCCGACCATTCAATTTCTTCCCGAGTTCCAAGAATAAGCCGAGCTTTCTTATAAAGAGGAAGGTCCAATTGGGCCACGGCTTTCATGGCAAAAAGAACGGCAATAATGGCTCCTTTGTCATCTAAAGTGCCTCTGCCGAAGAGTTTATTGTCGATTCGTGTTTGTTGAAAAGGCGGCGTATGCCATTTGGAGGAATCTCCGGGATCTACTACGTCCACATGGGAAAGAATACCCAGCGTTTCGTCTCCTTGTCCCATCTCGATAAGACCGATTTCATGGTCAAACAAACTTTCTGTGGTAAACCCTAGATTGTTGCCTATTGATAGAGCATAGTCCAAAGCTTTTTTCACTTCTGAGCGTTGATGGGAAATGCTGGGGATGGCAATGAATTTTTCAAGCGCATCCAACATCTCTGATTGGTGCTGATCTATATACAAAAACAACTTTTCCTGCAATTTTCCTCACCTCACAAAAAATAACGTGTTATATTTGACTAAAAAATAACACGTTATTTTGGGAATGTCAATGCGTTATGCGTGGATATACTAAATTTAATGCGAAGGCATCAGGCCTCGCACGAGAGGAGTCAGCATGTTCCGAGTGGCCTCTCCGATATCGAAACTTCCTTTGCTTATAATCCAATCCAAAAACACCCCTCGTTCGGCTCTCATGAATAAATCTGCCAACTCTTCTGAAGTACATTGGAGTTGGTATCTTTGCCGAATGGAATCGATGAGTTGGAAATCATAGTCTTCGTAACCTTGTTGGTCCATGGCGATGATGAGGGACCGGTTATCATGCAAGACACCCTGAGAAGTAAAATAAACTTGGAGTAAATCATAGCCCAATTCTTTGGCCAAGTTAACATTCATTACCGCATTCATCTCCACATACTCCTCGTATGTACACGAAGTATCCAAACCAAAGGCCAAAGCCCATTCTCGGGTGAAAACATCCCGGAAGAGATCCAATATGATTTCATCTTTTCCCTTATAGTAGGCATAGAGAGCACCTGTGGTGACTCCGGCATGGGACGCGATATCTCTGACGGTGGTGCCTTTGTAGCCTCTCTCCACAAAAAGTTTTTTCGCTGATTTACGAATGGCTTGTTTGGTTTGGGATGCTTTCGAATTTCTATTATCTTTCATTTTTTGCCTCATATCCCCTTTCTTCATGGTGCTATTCTAACACAGAAATTTATGGGAAAGAGGAAATATTAACAAAAATAACGGAAAAGACCGAAAATAAAGAATATTCAGATTGTAATTGATTAAAAACAGCGTATAATTATTCTCAAAATAGGAGATATAGAAGAGTAAAAGAGCGATAGACAGTAGGTTCGATTCGGTGGTTATGAGACTTCAATAATAAAGGAGGGGTTGTCATGTACTGTCCAAAATGTGGCACGGAAAATAGTGATGGTGCGAAATTTTGTAAAGGATGTGGTGCTGTGTTGGAGGAGGTTTCACCATCTTCATCCCACGAGGCTACATCCATTCCCCAACAAGTAAGAACGAAGAAATCGAAGAAGAAAGGATGTCTCATTGTGGTGGGGATTGGGTTCTTAATCTTCGTCATATTGATGATAGTGGCCCTACTGAATGGCGGCGAGGCCGATTTTACCACAGCCAACATTCAGAATGCCGTCATAGCGAAAGAAATTGACCCTCAAACCAAGGAAGCACTAATCGAGCAAGATGTTTTTACCCAGGATACGAAAGTGGTGTATGTGACATGTTATGTTAAAAATGTACCGGCTGACACGAAAGTGGCCGCGCTATGGACCTATTTGCCGTCCGGAGAGACATTAGCAGGTGATCCGGCATATTTGGAGGGCGATGCCCAGGTGCAATTTAATGTAGAAATGCCCAATGGTTTCTTTCCGGGAGAGTACCAAGTCGATCTATTCATTGATGATGAGATTGCAGAAACTTTACAGTTTTTGGTTGAGTAGTGGTGGTTGTCAGACATAAGAAAATAGGAGAGAAGATGCCATGGAAAAGAAAAACATAATAGGCCAAATCGTAGAGTCACTGGCATTGCTTGGAATTGTTCCGACGATGGGTGTGGGTGCGGACTTGACGGTGGATGAAGAATTTCTGGATACCAAATGGTCTACTGGACAGAAGAAGATATCTTATCACAACTCGGCATATCTGGATGATCAGGAAAAAATCTTATACTACTGGGAGTCCACAAAGGAACTTGGTAGTGGTTTTTCCTTTGGAGCGACCCAGGAATCCTCTTTTCAATCCGGCATGACGCTTATGAGAAAGGTAAAAAAAGTCCAATATGGTCCGGAAGGAAAGGTGTTTGAAGTGGACCTTGACTTAGGAGCCATTACCAAGGCCTATAAAGAAGCAGCGAAGAGCATGGGCTGGAAGTTTAAGGTGGTACTGAACCGAGATAAAGCCTCTTTTCCTTTGGGATTTGTGCCAGTTGCTCAAGAAGAAAAACTGGTACCCAAGAGAGGGTCTGATAGTGATAGCCCAGCAGAAACCGGGGGACCAGAAGTCCCAGAGGCAGTCACGAAAGGTTCTTTTTGCCAAAATTGCGGTTCTTCCCTGTCTGGGGGAGCCAAGTTTTGCGAAAAATGCGGGGCCCCCACCAATGGTGATGAGAGGGGGCAATTGATAAGCAAAGAAAAAACAAACAAAAGCGCTTCTTTACCCAAAGAGAAGCGATCCATGAAAAAAGGATGTTTGCTAGTGCTGGTTGGGGTTTTTGCTCTCTTTATCGTAATTTTGCTCATTGGGATATTGTCTTCTGAAGATGACAAGGAACCTTCCGATTCTCCGGCATCGATTTCGTCTCCAGAGGGTCAAGAAGAGTCCATATACTTCGTGGATTTGGGCACCAATTATTCGGTATATCCTGCATTGGGGGATCAGCAGACACCGGAACAATCCACCTACTACTTGGGGTTATACAACAGCATAATACACGGATTTTATTTTGAAGAAGATTCCGAGGATATAAGCGGTAGCAAAATCAAGGAGGTCAGGATAAAAGACTTCACCATAACAGAGTCCCCCAACAAGGGAAGGTGGGACGGAATATTGAGTGGTAGCTTTATAAATCCCATGTTGGGGAGTGAGTCAGATATGGAATATCGGGAGGGCATACTGACAGCGGATGTATCCTCCATAAGCGAGGCCAATAATGGGTGGAGCGGAGCCGTTTTTTTTGAGTTTCACATGGTGGAGATGGGGAGTGTTACTTACGGAGATGATTATTCCGGGATGATTACTTCAGAAAGCGCTTATGAGGATGCTGGTGTTACATGGGATCAAGTGGCTTTTGGTTTCTCTTATGTGATGGAAATTGTCACCTTTAACGGCGATATCTATCAAAGCAAAGTGGATATTTCCACCCCTTCCGGGGATTTCATATTTGATTCTTCCTATCAAACGGTAGATGCGTCGGTGTGGGAAGCTAGCCAAGGAAAGCCCTTTGTAAAAATCAATTAGCGGGGAGGAAAGAATGGTTGACATCTCCCTGTTTCGGGTAAGATTAAGATAGGGTAAATCAATAAAGGAGGTGAAAATCATGTTAGAACATGGGATTAAACCTGGATTATCCGCTTCAGTGAGCCAACAGACCATGGCCAGAAGTGAGGATGTGGCCCGGGAAGGTTTTGAGTTGGGCACCCTGCTTTCCACCGGAACATTGGCCGCTATGGTAGCGGAAAGCAGTATCCAGTTAATTGACCCGCATCTTCCCCCTGAGTATTTTTCTGTAGGAAAGCGGTTTGAAGTAGATCATGAAGCTCCTGTTTTGGGAGGGGGAACCATTACCCTACAAATCAAGGTAACAGAGGTGGAGAACAATTTCGTTCGATTTGCCTTTGAGGGCCACGATGAAAAGGGACGATTCTGCACCGGGGTACATGAACGGATTCTAATTCAGCGAAACAAATTATTCGATATTGCCTATGAAAGAGCCCAAGAATAGTCTAGATATGTTCAAAATGTTCATTCAATAGTGATATGACAAGACGACAGTCCACGGGCTGTCGTTTTGTGTTGGCGGTTTCATATAAATCTTGCTGGATGCTTTTTCGATACTGTGTGGGTGTTTGATTGAACCAGCGGCGAAATTGCATCGCCAGATGCTTTCGGTTGGCAAAGCCCACATAAGCCGCAATTTGATCTACCGTTTTATGGGATAAGGAAAGCTGGCGTTCCGCTTCTTCGCAACGGGTCAGTGATAACAGCTCAGAAAAGGTTAGGCCGGATGCCTCCTTAATATAACGGCTCAAGTAAGACACACTTAAAAACTCTTCTTGTGCCAACTGGACTAAGGACAGCTTTTCCCGGTATCGAATGCAAATTTTATCTATGATTCGATAGATTCTTTGAAAATACTGATGATCATGATGTTGGTTGGCTCTTCGGACAATGCCGAAAATGTCGCCGTCTCTTTTTTCATAAGTATAGTGCTGAAATTCCTCCAGCAAAAAGGAAATCAGGGATTTCATGGCAGTTTCCAGCTCCAAATCCTTGAAGGGAGTTTCTTGATATAGACAATAAATCCTAGCAAGTCTATTTTGAAGTTCCTTGACTTCTGTGGGAAAATCATGGCCCATGGCAAATGAATCACAGACAAAGTAGGCATTTTCCAGGTCGGGGAAATAGCCCTGATAAGAATCTTTATGAAATTGCAACCGCAATACAATATTATCTTCTTGGCTCCCCATCAATTTATGAGGATCATTGGCATTGAAAATATAAATGTCGCCGGGAGCCAATTGATGTTGAAGGGCGGAATCATGAATCACCAAATCCCCCTTTAGAACAAAAACAATTTCCACATCTTTTTCATGGAGATGAAAGGGATAATATGTGATTGTTTCTGCCAGGCAGCGCATACGAGATGTACTCCGGTAGAAAACAGTTTCTCTGAAATTCATGAAATCATCCTTTCGTCCCTTCCTTATTGCTAGAGCCGGTCGTTTTTCGAAGTACAGGATAATACCCTAATTATGTCAAAATTATACCCCTAATCGTCTGAAAAGTCAGTAATATAAATATATAAACAATGATAAATAGGCTGTTGATGAACGGATGAAAGCGGAGGAAGTGTGCGGATATTATGTAGTAATCTGGAAAGGAGTGTGGGAATATGGACCCCATGGAACTATTTGAAATCATGAGAAAGGCCGTCTTGGAGGGTGAAGAAGAGGAAGCCGTAAAATGGGCCAACGTGGCATTAGAGGAAGGACTACCTCCTCAAGAAATTATGGACCAAGGATTTTTGGTGG
Source organism: uncultured Oscillospiraceae bacterium (assembly GCA_964450985.1). GTDB lineage: Bacteria > Bacillota > Clostridia > Peptostreptococcales > Anaerovoracaceae > JAAZGD01. The sequence goes on from CAYVFH010000019.1 coordinate 7,265, forward strand.
GGATTCGCCAGGCGGGAGAGCTCTACGAGCAGGAGGAGTATTTTTTGCCGGACTTGGTTTGTGCTGCAGATGCAATGAAAGCAGCACTGGAAGTGTTGGACGAAGCATTGAAGAAGGCAGGAACCCAGGAAGTGGGAGGAAAAACCGTAATGCTGGCCACGGTGCAAGGAGATGTGCATGATATTGGGAAAACCATTGTGGGGGCTATGATGACAGCCAATGGTTGGAATTTGGTGGACTTGGGACAAGACGTGCCCAATGAAGAGGTTGTTAGGGCGGTAGAAGAAAAAAAACCGGATATTTTAGGGCTATCTGCTTTATTGACCTCTACTATGGAGGAACAGAAGGAAGTCATTCGATTACTCCAGGAGAAGGGACTTCGCTCTCAAATTAAAGTGTTGGTGGGAGGTGCACCTGTCAATCAAGAGTGGGCCGACCGAATTGGTGCGGATGGATATGCAGAGAGTGCAGTATCTGCCGTAAAACTAGCTCAGGAGTTGATAAAATAGGAGGAAACCACATGAACATGTTTGGCTCGGTTATGAGCAACCAAGAGTTGGATCGCATACATAAGCAGAGCATTTCCATATTGGAAGAGGTGGGGGTTCGTATTCGTAGCGAAAAGGCATTGGGGCTATTGGAGAATGAGGGAGCCCAAGTGGATTGGCAGGAGCAGATAGTTAAGATCCCCCGGGAACTGGTAGAAAAATATTTGAAGCTATGTCCCAAAAGCTTTGTTTTGGGGGCGAGAGTGGAGAAATATAACTTGGAAATGCCCGGAAAAATTTCCACCATTAATTTAGATGGCACCGGAACCCGGGTCCGAGATTTTCATACGGGTCAACGTCGGGAAGCGGTTTTAGATGACGTGGCCAAGGCGGCTCGCGTCTTTGATGCCATGGAAGAAGGCACTGTCTTATGGCCCCCAGTGGTGGCCCATGATGTTCCAGCCGGTGCGGCGGGGCTCTTGGGTGCTGCCACTGCGTTCTTGAATTCCGGAAAGCACATACAAGATGAAGTCAAGAAAGAGAAAGAAGTGTATTATGTGGAGCAGCTGCTTACTGCTATGACAGGGTCTCTGGATGAAGCGGTGAGAAGAAAGATATACTCTGCCACGTACTGCACCGTGGCCCCCCTTAGTCATGATAAAGAAATGTTGGAAGCAACCATGGCTTTGACCCGACTGAAAGCCCCCATACTGATGTATCCCATGCCCGCTAGTGGTAGTACGGGCCCCGCAAGCTTATATGCCAATATCGCCCTGGCAAATGCCGAAATTCTATCCAGTATTGTTATTTTTCAAGCCACCACACCAGGGACACCCCTCATTTATGGCGCGGCACTAGGGGCCATTGATCGGAGAAGCGGTGCATATCTGGAAGGTAGTGTGGAAACGGCATTACAACTTACTGCTATGACCCAAATGGGAAAGTATTACGGATTTCCCACCATTGTAGCAGGGTGTTTAACGGATGCCCATGAGATGGGATTTCAAGCTGCCATGGAAAAGACCTTAACCTGTCTTCCCCTGGTATTGGCCGGATGTGATGTTGTGCAGGGGGCAGGATTCCTGGAAAGCAGTATGACTCTATGCTTGGAACAAATTTTATTAGATGGAGAAATACTAAAGTGTTGCCAACGAATGGCAAGAGGTGTGGATACGGGTTCGGAGAAAGCATTAATGGAAGAAATAGGACGGGTAGGCCCCGGGGGACATTTCCTAAAAGAAAAAAGCACCAAGGCTTTGTTTCGCTCCGATGAGTATTTTAGTCCCTCTTTTAGCGTGAGAGAGCCATATGAATCCTGGGTTTCTTTAGGTTCACCGGACATGATTCGCCAAGGAAGAGCGCAAGTGGAAAAAATTCTAGCGGAAGAGATTACCCATCCCATTCCGGAGCAGACGGAAAAAGTTCTCCGTGAAATTATGGAAGAAGCAGGGAGAGAATTGTAGTGGGAGGAATGATTTGATGAGGAGAAACATGAAAGAATGGCAAGCTCAGGCAGTGGCTTCTGAGAGAAAAAAACCATTCCCTATTTTGTCCTATCCAGCAATCCAGGATATGAAAATTTCTCTGGAAACTTTAGTGAAGAGTGGAGATTATATGTCCAGAGCCATGGAAATCATCTCAGAAAAAACGGACATGATGGCAGCCATCGGGTTTATGGATCTTTCGGTGGAAGCGGAGGCCTTCGGATGTGATGTAAAATATTTTGAAGGGGAGGTTCCTACAGTGAAGGGGGTTCTGGTAACCAATCAACAGGACGCGGAAAATCTTTCCGTGCCGGAGGTGGGGAAAGGGCGGACCGGTGAATTTCTATATGGAATTGAGAAAGCGGTAAATATCATTCACCATCGCCCTACATTTGCAGGCATGATTGGACCGTTTTCTCTAGCGGGGCGACTGTTGGATGTAAATAAGGCGATGATTTACTGTAAGAAGAACCCGGATATTCTGGAGTCGGTTCTAGAGAAAGCCACTTCATTTTTGGTGCAGTATGCTAAGGAGTATAAAAGAGCGGGTGCAAACGGCGTTTTTATCGCAGAGCCATTGGCGGGATTGCTTTCTCCAGTGTTAGCCCAGAGATTTTCGGAACCATACATAAGGTCTATCGTAGAGCAAGTGCAGGACCAGGAGTTCCTGGTGTATTATCATAACTGTGGGCCATCCGCGGGAAAAATGGCAGAATCCCTGGTTACTACCGGATGTGCCGGTTACCACTTTGGTAATGCCGTAGATTTGTCCTCTGTTGTAGAAGTAATCCCGGAATCTATGTTGGTGATGGGAAACATTGACCCTGCCACCAAATTTGTAAATGGTACATCAGAAGATATGAAAGAAGCGGTTCAGACCCTGATACATCGATATGGGATACGAAAGAATTTTATACCTTCTTCCGGATGCGATATTCCCCATACCGCTCCTTGGGAAAATATCGAAACATTTTTCCAAGAGGTGAAAAAAACCTATGAACTTTATGGAAAACAATAGTTTCAGGACTTTTATCTTGTGTTATAATTGTGTTTTAAAGGATACTTTGAAAAACAGAAGGGGGTAGTAGCATGAATAAAAAGTTCGTCTATTTGTTCACCGAAGGTCGCGGAGATATGAAAGAGCTACTGGGTGGAAAAGGCGCAAATTTGGCAGAAATGACCAATTTGGGCATGCCGGTTCCACAAGGATTTACGATTACGACGGAGGCTTGTACCCAGTACTATGAGGATGGAGAGAGCATTGGGGCAGAGGTGAAAAATCAGATTTTTGAATATGTGGAAAAGATGGAAGCAATATGCGGGAAGAAATTTGGAGATGAAAAGAATCCCTTATTGGTTTCTGTTCGATCCGGTGCCCGTGCATCTATGCCCGGTATGATGGATACGGTCCTAAACCTTGGAATGAATGACAGGGTGGCAGAAAGCCTGATTGGATTGACGGAAAACCCAAGATTTGTTTATGATTCTTATCGAAGATTCATCCAGATGTTTTCGGATGTGGTGATGGAGCTCCCCAAAAGTGAGTTTGAAGAAATTCTGGACCAGATGAAAAACCAACGGAAGGTACCGTACGATGCAGATTTGAGCGCGGATGATATGAAGGAGTTGGTGGGGCAGTTCAAGGCATTTTATAGAGAAAAGATGGGAAGTACTTTCCCAGAGGATCCCAAGGAACAGCTCATGGCAGCCATACAAGCCGTTTTTAGAAGTTGGAATAATCCCCGTGCTATCTCCTACCGTCGAATGAATGATATCCCGGGAAGCTGGGGAACTGCTGTCAATGTACAGTCCATGGTGTATGGCAATATGGGCAATGACTCCGGTACCGGGGTGGCCTTTACCAGAAACCCCGCAACGGGGGAGAAAAAATTGTTTGGTGAGTTCCTCATCAATGCACAAGGTGAAGATGTGGTGGCGGGTATTCGCACGCCGGAAACCATTGAGAAATTAAAGGAGATTATGCCCTCGGTATACCAGGAATTTTCTCAAATTGCCACCAAACTGGATGCCCATTATAAAGATATGCAAGATATGGAATTTACCATAGAAAAGGGAAAGCTCTACATGCTTCAAACCAGAAATGGGAAACGTACCGCTCACGCCGGATTACGAATTGCCGTGGACCTGGTAGAAGAAGGTACATGTACCAAGGAAGAAGCTATCTTAAAAGTAGACCCAAAATATTTGGATACCCTATTGCATCCCCAATTTGACCCGGAGGAAATAAATAAAGTACAACCGGTTGCCAATGGGTTGGCTGCATCCCCCGGAGCGGCTTGTGGTGCCGTTTTCTTTACGGCGGATGATGCCACCAAGGCCGCAAAGAACGGCCCCGTGCTACTGGTGAGGGTGGAAACTTCACCGGAAGATATTGAAGGAATGAATGCGGCAGAAGGCATTTTGACAGCACGTGGGGGAATGACATCTCACGCAGCGGTAGTGGCCAGAGGGATGGGAAAATGTTGCGTGTCCGGGTGTGGGGCATTGCAAATAGACTATCAAAAAAAGCAAGTGACCGTTGATGGTCATTTGGTGAAAGAAGGGGAGTTCCTGTCTATCGATGGAACCTCGGGCAATGTATATCTAGGGAAGGTTCCGACAGTGGAGGCGGAGGTTAGTGGTAATTTTGCCCAGGTTATGGAATGGGCGGATGAGTTGAGGGTGCTAAAGGTTCGTGCCAATGCTGACACTCCCAAGGACTCAGAAATCGCCGTTGAATTTGGGGCCCAAGGAATTGGTCTCACCAGAACAGAGCATATGTTTTTTAGCGAAGAACGCATTTCTGCAGTTCGAGAAATGATTGTTTCCAAAACCAAAGAGCAACGGGAAAAGGCATTGAAAAAACTACTTCCCATGCAACAAAATGATTTTGAAGGAATCTATAAGGCCATGGGAGAGAGACCCGTCACCATTCGACTTCTGGATCCCCCCCTTCATGAATTTTTACCTACCCAGGAGGAAGACATTGGAGATCTAGCAAAGAATATGGGAATCTCCTTTGAAGAATTAAAGGCCACTATAGACGGTTTACATGAAACCAACCCCATGATGGGCCATCGTGGTTGTCGTCTATCCGTAAGCTTCCCGGAAATCGGAGATATGCAAGCCCGGGCCATTATTCGTGCAGCAATCCAAGTGAACCAGGAAACCGGCATGAACATCGTACCGGAAATCATGATTCCCCTGATCGGTGAATATAAGGAAATGCGATATGTGAAGGAAATCATCGTACAAGCGGTAGAAGATGAGTTGAAAAAGGCGGGTTCCAAGATTACTTACTTAATCGGAACCATGATTGAAGTGCCAAGAGCTGCATTGACTGCCGATGAGATCGCAAAAGAAGCAGAATTTTTCAGCTTTGGAACCAACGATTTGACCCAAATGACCTTTGCCTTTAGTAGGGACGATGCCGGAAAGTTCCTGGGGGATTACTATAGCAAGAAAATCTACGAGAGCGATCCTTTTGTTCGATTTGATCAAGAAGGGACAGGGAAACTGGTGGAGATGGCGGTAGAGTTGGGTCGGAAAACCAGGAAGGATATAAAGCTTGGGGTTTGTGGAGAGCATGGAGGAGACCCCGCTTCCGTGGAATTTTTCCATCGGGTAGGTTTGGACTATGTTTCCTGTTCCCCCTTCCGAGTGCCCATCGCCCGATTGGCGGCGGCTCAAGCTCAGGTGAAATTCCCCAGATAAGGATTGTCTGCGAATAAAAATGCCCTATAAAAGAATATGAAGAATAATGAGTGAGCAGCCAAAGTATTTGGCTGCTCTTCTTTTGATGGAATGCTTTTCTTGTGATAATGTCTCTTTCTTTCGCGGATTCCTTGGGGTATAATTGCTTTGTATGAAACAGACGTGGGGGCGGATAGGTCCTGGTGGGTCTCACAGACTTCAAATCTGATGTGGGGTGGTTTTGCCGGCCCAGGTGGGTTCGATTCCCACACGCTCCTGCCAAAAAAAGAAAGGGGGTATTTCTTGTGACGGAAAAAGAAAAAAGAAGGCTAACCGAGTTATCGTCCAAATCCGGTTGAGCAAGCAAAATGGCCCCTGGAACCTTGGCACAAGTTTTGTGTCATTTGGAGGGGAATGGGAATAACAAGGATCCCAACTTATTGATAGGATTTGATTTGATGGATGATGCGGGTGTATACCAATTGTCAGAGGAGATTGCATTGGTGCAAACGGTGGATTTTTTCACCCCCATCACCGATGAACCCTTTACTTTTGGAACCATAGCCGCCACCAATGCCTTAAGCGATATTTATGCCATGGGTGGGACACCCATGACGGCTCTTTCCATTGCTTGTTTTCCAGAAGATCTTTCGCCGGAAATACTGGTGGAAATCCTGAAAGGAGGGGAGAGTAAGCTGAAGGAGGCGGGAGTCGCTCTATTGGGGGGACATACGGTGAATGATCCGGAGCTAAAATATGGCTTTTCTGTCACTGGAACGGTACATCCCCGTCAAATATGGACCAACGGAGGAGCCCAAGAGGGCGATGCCTTGGTGCTGACCAAACCTTTGGGCACGGCAGCCATTGCCACCGCAGTAAAAAGAGGCGCCGTATTAGAAAAAGAGGTTCAGCCTGCCTTACTATCCATGAGCACCCTGAATCGTAAAGCTATGGAATGTATGAAAGATTATGACATACACAGTTGTACCGATGTGACGGGATTCGGGTTAATAGGCCATGGAATTGAAATGGCCAAAGCCTCCGAAATGAAATTGACGATATGGATAGATTCTCTTCCGATTTTGCCCAAGGCTATGACATTTATAGAAGAGGGCTTTGTGCCGGGAGGAAGTTACTCTAATCTCAGTTACTTTGAGCCTCATCTTGTTTGGGAGGAAGCTACAGAGCAACAGAAGCTGCTGCTGGCAGACCCCCAGACCTCCGGAGGGCTACTGGTGGCCCTTCCCAAAGAACAGGCAGAAGAATTGCTACAGGAGATCCACCAAAATCAGCCCGTGGAAGGAAACATTATCGGAGTGGTGGAAAAAAGAGAGAAAGAAGGTCCCTGGCTTGTGGTGAGGGACCATAAATAACAAAGGAGAGCTCCTTGAATCAGGATAATTTGCAGGACCGGCTTCGACAGATTCCTCCTGTCCATGAGATATTGGAAATGAATGAAGTGGCTACTTATATAGCCACTTATGGTCGAGCCCTGGTTGTGGAGAAAGTCCAGAGAGCTCTGCAAATTATGAAGGAAGAAATCCGAGAAGCACACATGGCTGGGGAACCGCCTTTCGAAGAGAGCCGAATTCCAGGCCGAATTCTAGAAGAAATATCTAGAGGTTTGGTTGTGGCAGAGGCTGAAAGACTAAGAAAAGTCATCAATGCCACCGGAATAGTCCTTCACACGAATTTGGGGAGGGCACCATTACCGGAGAAAGCGGTGATACACCTATTGGAAACCGCCAAGGGCTACTGTAATTTGGAGTATGATTTAGTAAAAGGTGAGAGGGGTTCCAGACAAGACCAGGTAGAGAGGTTGTTAACAGATATCACCGGCGCCAAAGGGGCTATGGTGGTGAACAATAATGCGGCTGCAGTGTTTCTGGCATTACATGCTTTTACCAAGGATAAGGATGTACTGGTATCTCGAGGACAGTTGGTAGAAATCGGAGGATCTTTCCGAATCCCTGACATCATAGCCCAAAGCGGTTGCCACTTGGTAGAAGTTGGGACCACGAATAAAACGAAAATTTCCGATTACCGGGAGGCGATCACACCGGAAACCGGGATGCTATTAAAAGTACACACCAGTAATTATGTGATTTCAGGCTTCACACAAACGGTGTCGCTGAAAGAGTTGGTGGATCTAGGAGAAGAAACCGGATTTATGGTGATGGAGGATTTGGGCAGCGGTAGCCTGGTGGACTGGGACGAACTGGGTGTAGTGGATGAGCATTCTGTACAACGTTCCATTTCTCAAGGCGCCCATCTGGTTACCTTTAGTGGAGATAAGTTGTTGGGAGGGCCTCAGGCTGGCATCCTTGTTGGGGAGAAATCCTTGATTGAGGCTTTAAAAAGGCATCCCATGGCCCGTGTACTCCGCTGCGATAAATTGACTTTGGCTACGCTTCAATCGGTGTTGGAAATTTATCGAGATCCCAAGAGAGCTCGTCAGGAAATTCCCGTGTTGGACATGATTTACCAACCCCTGGAAATCTTAATGGAAAAGGCCCATGGCTTGAAAGCCATGGTGCAAGTGGCAGTGGGGGATGGAGCACAGATAGAAATACGAACAGCGAAAGCGGAAGTCGGAGGCGGATCTCTACCGGGGCTATCGTTGGAAAGTCCCTCGGTTTGGGTGAAACCCAGAGAAAACAAACTCCATTGGTGGCAAGAAAAACTGAGAACAGGAAAAGAGCCGGTGGTAGTTCCTATCCAGGACGATGGGTTAATGTTTCATGTTCGAACATTATCCATAGAAGACATGGGGATTATATCAAAAGAATTGAAAAAGCTGGTTCAAAAGGAACAAACGGGGAAAATATAGAGATATGAGATATGGGAGGTGAAAAAAATGATTCAGGTTACAAATGCAGCCGCCAGCAAGTTTAAAGAGATTGCGGCTAAAGAAAAAAATCCGGATGAAATTATGCTTCGGATTGCGTTCGGAGGTATCAGTTGAGGGGGCCCTCGATTGTTATTGTCTCTGGATGAGACAAAGAAAAAAGGAGATCTAGTGGTAGAGTCCAACGGAGTGAAAGTGGTGTTTTCCCGGCAGATTGAAGGCCACGTGGAAAAGGCTACAGTGGATTACCGAAACAAATGGTACGACCGAGGATTCCGATTAACGGGATTGTCCTACGGAAGATGTTAAAAAAACTAGCCCGTAACTTATCCTTGTAAAGATAAGAGGGCTATTTTTTTATGGGTTGCATCGATATATTTCAGTATAAATCAACTTGCCGCCGATACGTTGAGATTGCATCAGACTAAAGTGTGTAACAGGGTACAGTATATTGGGGAAATCCGGCTCCTGTATTTTTTTGCTGGTGACTTGACGGCCAAGGGTGAGATGGGGCATGTAGGTTCGAAACTCGATGTCAAATCCTGCCACTCTCAGCCGATCGGCCAATTCTTTCTGGAGCTTCATTAATAAAGGACATTTTTCACATCCCAACCAATATAAATCTCCGCCTTCTCGATGGAATGTTCCCATTCGGTCCAGTATGAGAGGAAATGAGTTCCATTTGATACTGTTCATAATATTAGAAATTTCTTCCAGTCTTTCCTCAGGAACCTCCCCTAAAAAAACCAGAGTCAAATGAAAATGGTCTTCCTGGGTGAACCTGCCGCTTTCGGCATGATTACGGATTTTATTTCTCAACACCAAGATTTCTCGCTTGGTTTTATCATCAAAAGGAATTGCAATAAATAGTCTCACCACTGGGCCCTCCAACGTTCCGATTCTTATTACATGCTAACACATTTCAAGGGATTATGCTATAATGAGATATGATGAATAAGAGTGAAACTGGGCGAACCACCAAGCAAAAACACCTGGATATTTTCTATGGGGGAACCCTCACCAACGCCTATGAGTTTTTCGGGGCCCACCCCCAAGGGGATGGAGTGATGTTTCGAGTGTATGCTCCTCAAGCCCGAGAAATATTTTTGGTGGGAGATTTTAACCTTTGGCAACGAAAAAACCGTATGGAGAAGATAGACCAAGGCGGTGTTTGGGAATTGTTGGTGGAGGGAGTAAAAACCTTTGACTCCTACAAGTATTGCATTATCACAGCATCTGGGGAGGCATTATATAAAGCAGACCCCTACGGATTTCATTGTGAAAAAAGGCCGGAAACCGCATCGAAGTACTTCGATATAGAAGGATTTATCTGGGATGATAGAGCCTTCCTGGAGAATCGAAAAAAATCTTCTCTGCAGACCGGACCTTTTTGTATATATGAGGTACATTTAGGTAGCTTTCGAAAAGAAGTGGCATCCTATCGGCAGTTTGGAGAGGTATTAATTCCTTATGTAAAGGAGATGGGATACACTCATTTGGAGCTAATGCCGGTGATGGAATATCCTTATGACCCATCCTGGGGGTATCAGGTGACAGGGTATTTTGCCCCCACTTCCCGGTATGGAACCCCTCATGAACTAATGTGGTTGGTGAATCGATGCCACCAAGAAGGACTGGGAGTTATTCTTGATTGGGTGCCGGCCCATTATCCCAAAGACGAAGCGGGATTGTATCGTTGGGATGGCTCTCATCTTTATGAATACGATAATGAGAAGAAAAGGTACCATCATCAATGGGGAACTGCAGTATTTGACTGGGGTAAGCCCCATGTACGCAGTTTTCTCATATCCAATGTGCTCTACTGGTTGAACAAGTATCATTTTGATGGAATACGAGTCGATGCAGTATCATCCATGCTATATTTGGATTACAATCGATCAGAAGGGGAATGGGAGCCGAACCAGTTTGGGGGAAAAGAAAACCTGGAGGCGGTTTCTTTCCTAAGGGAGCTAAATCAAAAAGTGAAGGAAGAGGCTCCGGATTGTATTATGATAGCGGAAGAATCCACGGCATGGCCGGAGGTGACAGCCCCGGTAGAGTCAGGGGGGTTAGGGTTTGACTACAAGTGGAATATGGGGTGGATGAATGATACCCTGAAATACATGACAATGGAGGAAGAGGATCGAACCAGAAACGCCCATCGCATGACTTTTCCCATTACGTATGCTTTCGGAGAGAAGTATATTCTACCCTTATCCCACGATGAGGTAGTGCATTTAAAGGGTTCCCTTCTTCAAAAGATGCCCGGGAACAAAGAAGAAAAGCTGATGCAGCTTCGAGCATATATGGGTTACATGATGGCCCATCCCGGGAAGAAGCTTTTGTTCATGGGGAGTGAGATGGCCCAGGAAACCGAGTGGGACTATAAAGGGGAGCTTCCGTGGAGTTGTTTGGATCAACAGGAGCATGAGAATTATCTTCAAATGATAAACAGCTTGAATCACTATTACCGAGACACACCTGCTCTATGGCAATTGGATCATGAACCAGAGGGGTTTACGTGGATTGATGTGCAAAAGGCGAAAGAAGGTCTGTTACTATTTGAGAGAATGGACCTTCTAGGGAATCGACTCATCGTGGTATCCAATTTTTCAAAAAAAATGATGAAAGATATTCCTTTGCCCAAGGGGAAGCGCTACCAGGTGGCTTTTTCAACTAACCCGAATCCGGGAGCAATCACTATCACAGAAAAGGGTCTCACCATCCCCGGATATACCACCGGGTTTATAACAAGGGAGGTGGAGTAAATGTC
>CAYVFH010000020.1:0-17355 GCA_964450985.1 uncultured Oscillospiraceae bacterium
AACCTATGACCCTCTGCTTGTAAGGCAGATGCTCTCCCAGCTGAGCTAAGCGCCCCAATACCAGTAACTTTCCCTGCGATATTTACTTGACACAGTTATTAAATATACATCAAGGGCGGGGTTATGTCAAGGTTTTTGCCGAAAATATGTTACCCTTCCCATCAAGATTTTTCCCCCTCTTGCCAGGGCTCTTTGTGGTAAGCTCTTTCCCTTGAAATCACTTGGTATGAGCCACCCGTCAAGTCCCCTAAGAGCCGTTGAATTTCCTCCTCCTTTTCCGGCATATGGACCAAGGAGAGAGTCACCCTTTCCGTATATGCAAGATTTCCCAATTGAAACAGGGGATTTCCTTCCGCATCCTTGAGATGGGTCGCCAAATTGGTCAGCTTATCCAGATAGGGATACTCCAAGGTGATGACCATGTTTTGCTTTTCCACCACCCTGCCTATACCAGCCTCATGAAGGGTTCCTTTGGCGGTAGAAGTATAGGCCCGTACCAACCCCCCTGTCCCCAGTTTGGTTCCACCAAAATACCGAGTCACTACCATGACCAAATCCGTCAATTCTTCCATTACCAACATCTTCAGCATGGGAGCTCCCGCCGTGCCTTGGGGCTCCCCATCCTCGGAGGACCACTGATACTGCATTTGGTCTCCTAAAATCATCACCGGCACATTATGGGTAGCTTCCCGATGCTGTTGTCGGATTTTTTGTATGAAATCCTCTCCTTCTTCCCGGGATTGAATGGGCTTGGCATGTCCAATAAATCGAGATTTTTCGATTATTTGTGCGAAGGTGGATTCCTTCATCAGTGTTTTATAGGGAATCATCTTATATCCTCTTATGAAAATCCTTCACCCGCCCCCAGTCCTCCTTGCTGAGAAGCACACGAATCCATGTACCTTCCTCCAAATACTTCTTCTCCAGGACCTTGGTCTTTTCCATCACATAGGATAGTATGTCCCCTCGTTCATAGGGGATGATCAATTCCTCTTCCTGATGGTCTTGAAACACCTTTTCACTAATGAGCTGAAGCAACCGGGGGAAATTGGCACCGGTTTTGGCAGACACCGAAACAGCGTGATGGTTTTCATTGTGTATCATGGGGTTTTCAATCAGATCCGATTTGTTGTACACCAATAGAATTTCTTTGTCGATAGCGCCCAATTCACGTAGCACCTGTCGAGTCACTTCCAGCTGAAATTCATGATTCTCATAAGAGCTGTCTACTACCAGCAGCAGCAAATCCGCCAGCACCACTTCCTCCAGAGTGGCCTTGAAGGCCTTCACCAAATGGTGGGGAAGCTTGCTGACAAAACCCACCGTGTCTACCAGCAAAAAGCTGCGGTGGTCTTCTAACTGGATGGACCGTTGCCGGGTGTCCAGTGTGGCAAAGAGCATATCCTTTTCTTCCACCTGTTTGTCTTCTTTATGGGTCAGCATCAATATCCGGTTCATAATAGCGGATTTTCCGGCATTGGTGTATCCCACCAGTGCTACAATGGGCAAGTCTGACTTTTCCCGTTTCCCCCGCTGCACCAGCCGTGTTTTCTTGGCCTTCTCCATCTCCGCCTTGATATCATCAATTCTCTTGGTTATGTGCCGCCGGTCCGTTTCTAGTTTTTTTTCACCGGGCCCTCGTGTTCCGATTCCAACACCACGGCCACCCATACTGGCCCCTTGCCGGGATAGGGATGTACCCAACCCCACCAACCGGGGCAACCGATATTGAAGCTGGGCCAACTCCACCTGAAGCTTTCCTTCCAAGGTACTGGCCCTTTGGGCAAATATGTCTAGAATAAGAACGGTACGGTCGATGACACGGATGCCCAAGCCTTCTTCCAGATTTCGGGTTTGTATGCCGGAAAGCTCATCATTGACGATAACCAAATCCGCCTCCATATTTTCCGCCAATTCCGCCAGTTCTTCCACTTTTCCTTTGCCAATATAGGTGCCTCGTTCTGGTTTCTCCAGATTTTGAATCATCTGTCCCAGAACCACCACACCGGCGGCTTCTGCCAACCCTTCCAGCTCTTCCATGTAATACTGAATTTCTTCTCTTCTTTGAACACCCAATAAAATAGCTCGGCTCTCTCCTTGCTTTGTTAGGCCTTTATCTTCTATCATTCTGTCCTCCATGAAAAAGTCTCCCGAAGGAGACTCTTTATTACTTCTTTAGTTCTTAGGAGAGCTTTGCCAGCTCCTCGTAGAACTTGGAATTTAGTACTTTAATATGGGTCCCCTTCATTCCAAGGCTTCGTGATTCAATAACCCCGGCGGACTCCAGCTTGCGAAGGGCATTGACAATGACAGAACGGGTGATTTTAGCATGGTCCGCAATTTTACTGGCTACTAAAATTCCTTCATTGCCCCCCAGTTCTTTAAATATCTGCACCACCGCCTCTACCTCCGAGAAGGACAAGGTGCCGATGGCCATCTGAACCACACTTCGCTTCCGCTCTTCCTGTTCTATTTCCTGGGCCTTTTTACTCTGGATTTCCAATCCCACCACGGTAGCACCATACTCTCCCAGGGCAATGTCAATCTCGTCGAAAGGTGGCTCGTATCGAACCAGTACGATGGTGCCCCACCGCTGACCTCCTCCCATAATCGGGATAATCATGTGGTATTTCTCCGAGGTATCATATTCATATTTGAAAATATTCATAACCTCCTGGGGAGAAATGTTATATACCGTCTTATCTACCTTCATCAACTCATCGTTATACTCCACGGGGAAAAAGTTCACCCCGGTCTCCGGGTCCGACAAAGCCGCACTATCGGCTTCAATCACATAATGGACTCCCAACAACTTACCTCGTACATTGACCACATAAACATTGGCATCCATTAATTCGCTTAAAATAGCGCACAATTCCTGGAAGGAAAATCCTCCTTCCCGAGGTTCTTGAAGTACCCAATTTAGTTTTCGGATTTTGCTCAATATCTCTTTGCTCATTTTTTCCCTTTTCCTCCGTGTAAACTACGAAACCAACCCCTTATTAGCTCCTCGTGCCCCTTACAAGGCCATTATACTCCCCTGAATTTCGAATTACAACGAGAATTTTCGTACTTTTCTAAAAATTTCTCTTTCACCAAACAACTCCGAAAACTCTATGTGGTTTTGCTGCATTCTATAGATTCTACAGTATGTAGCGATCCGGATCCTCTCTCTGAATCTTCTCCCGGAATTTTTCTTGTACGTACTCTTTGTCGATGCTAATTTTTTCCTGTTCCTTCATATCTGTAATGTTAAAGGAAATGTCCTCCAACAACTTCTCCATGATGGTATGCAATCTTCTGGCTCCAATGTTTTCTGTTTGCTCATTCATGAGAAACGCCATAGTGGCAATCTCATCACAGGCTTCCTCCGTAAATTCCACTTCCAAACCTTCGGTTTCCAACAACATTTTATGTTGCTTAATCAACGCATTTTCCGGTTTGGTAAGAATCTGAACAAAAGCATCTTGGGTGAGATTTTCCAACTCCACCCGTATGGGAAAACGACCCTGCAATTCCGGAATCAGGTCCGTGGGCTTCGCGGTGTGAAAGGCTCCTGCCCCAATAAAGAGAATGTGGTCCGTTTTAACCGGCCCATACTTGGTATTAATCACCGAGCCCTCGATGATAGGAAGAATGTCTCGCTGCACCCCTTCTCGAGACACATCCGCTCCGGAGCGATAACCGCCTCCGGAAGCAATTTTATCGATTTCGTCAATGAATATGATGCCATTTTGTTCGGCGCTTTGCAAAGCTTCCTCTGTGACCTGATCCATATCAATGAGGTTTTGGGCTTCTTGCTCCCGAAGAATTCTACGGGCATCCTTCACCTTTACCTTTTTATTCTTTTTCTTTTTCGGCATCATGTCACCAAAAATGTTGCCAATGGCAATCATGCCGCCTTCCCCCACATCCAGGTTGCTGCCTTTGGGTACATCATCTACCTGTATCTCGATATACTGTTCTTCCAATCGGCCCTCTTTCAACTGTTCCCGAACTTGTTCCCTGGCCAATTCCACGTCAATTTCCGGAGAAGAATCGTCTTGTGTTTTCTGCTCCTGATATTGCTCCTTCTGGGTTTTGTAGCCTGCATTCCCCATAATAAACTCAAAGGGATTTCTGGGCCCGGAACCGGAGCCTGCACTTCCCTTCTTTCCAGGAATGATAGCCTCAATAATTTTTTCTTCGGCGATTTCTTCCGCCACACTATACTTCTCCGCCAGCTTGCTCTGTTTGGTCATACGAATGGCGGCCTCCACCAAATCTCTTACCATGGAGTCCACGTCTCTTCCCACATACCCCACTTCTGTGAACTTAGTGGCTTCCACCTTCACAAAAGGGGCATCCATCAACCGGGCCAATCGACGGGCGATTTCTGTTTTCCCCACACCGGTGGGCCCCATCATTAATATGTTTTTGGGAGAAATTTCCTCCCGCCAGTCTTCCGGCAGCAAGCTCCTGCGGTATCGATTTCTCAGTGCGATGGCCACGGATTTTTTCGCTTCGTCCTGACCGATAATATATTTATCCAACTCCGCCACAATTTCCTTTGGCGTCATCTGGTAAAATGCATTTAACATGATTATTCTTCCCCCTTCTACAACTTTTCCACGGAAATATGGTCATTGGTATACACACAAATAGAGGAGGCGATATGCAATGCTTCCCGCACCACCTTTTCGGCATCCATGTCGGTGTGATTAAACAAAGCATTGGCTGCAGCATATGCATAGTTGCCTCCGCTTCCAATGGCGATAAAGTCCTGGTCCGGCTCGATGACTTCTCCGTTACCACTGATGATGAGCAAGCTTTGCCGATCCGCCACAATCATCAATGCTTCCAGATTTCGCATCACCTTGTCGGTTCTCCACATTTGCGCCAAAGCTACCGCCGCTCTCTTCAGATTCCCGGCATGCTCTTCCAGTTTTTTTTCAAACTTTTCAGACAGAGAAAATGCATCTGCCACACTACCGGCAAATCCCACCAATACTTGATCTTTATAAATTTTACGCACCTTCTTGGCGCCGGCCTTCATGATAGCCGTCTCTCCCATAGTGACCTGTCCGTCTCCACCGATACATACATCCTCCGGCCCTCTACGTACCGCCACGATGGTGGTTGCATTGAATTGTACCATAATAAGGTTATCCTCCTTTTTCCTGCGACTTATTCTTTATACCCACATTCCTTGTTGGAACACGCAATTTTCGAGGTTTTCGTTTTTTTCTCCACTAACAAGCTTCCACACTGGGGGCATTCCCGTTGTAAGGGTTTGTCCCAATACGACTGATTGCATTCCGGGAACCCGGAGCAGCCATAAAAAATTCTTCCCGTCTTCCCTCGGCGAACCACCAAATCTTTTCCGCATGCGGGACACTTTACACCGATGGTTTTTTGGATGGGTTTTGTGTTTTTGCATTCCGGATATCCGGTACATGCCGCAAACGTACCAAATCGACCATGCTTCACCGCCATGGGTTTTCCGCATTTTTCGCAATCTTCTCCCAGTAACTCTTCTTCAAATTGTACTTTTTCAATCTTGGCATCAGCTATTTCCAGCTCGGTTTTGAGGGTTCCATAAAAGTCTCCCACAATTTTTCTCCAGTTGGCATCTCTCACCTCTACTTCATCCAACTTATCTTCCATATCTGCCGTAAATCCCGCATCCACAATCTCCTTAAAGTATTCTTCCATCATGTCGGTAACAATGAAACCCAAATCCGTCGGTACCAGTACTTTTTTCTCCCGCAGAATATATTTTCTATCCAGTAATGTGGCAATGATGGGGGCATAGGTGGAAGGTCGTCCGATATTTTTTTCTTCTAGATCTCGCACCAGACTGGCTTCTGTGAACCTTGATGGTGGCTGGGTAAAGTTTTGCTCTCCAGTCAGGTCCACCTTCCGTAAAACCTCACCTTCTTCCATGTCGGGAAGCTGCTTGTCCTTATCTTCTTCGCTATTATCACTATAGACCTTTAAAAATCCATCAAATTTTAGAGTGGAGCCTGTTGCTCTTAAAGTATATGGGCCGTTTTCTACATCCACGGCCATGGCATCAAAAACTGCCGGTGACATCTGGCTGGCCACATATCGGCCCCAAATCAATTTATAGAGGTTGTATTGATCTCGACTTAAAGAATCCTTGATAGCATCTGGTTCCAAATCCACCCGAGAGGGACGTATGGCCTCATGGGCATCCTGCACATCCTTCTTTTTATTGGCGAAGTAATTGTTGCCCCAATATTTTTCACCAAAATGATCCTGGATAAAGCCGCGAGCCATTCCTCTGGCTTCCTCGGATATACGAACGGAGTCCGTACGGATGTAGGTGACCAATCCGATGGTTCCATGGCCCTTGATTTCACATCCCTCATACAACTGTTGGGCAATGAGCATGGTCTTCTTCGTGTAGTAATTCAACTTATTGGAAGCCTCTTGCTGCATGCTGCTGGTGGTGAAGGGAGGATACGGTCTTTTGGTTCGTTCCTTTCTTTCCACTTTTTTCACCGCAAAGTGGCCGGACTCCAAATCCTTCAGAATTTGTTCCGATTCCATCTTATCATTTACCGGAATCTTTTCCCCATTCTTTTCCGTCAGCTTGGCGACGAACTGATTTCGTTTGAGAGTTTCCCCCATTTTTTCAAGTTTGGCTTGAATCACCCAATATTCCTTGGGAACAAAGTCTCTGATTGCCTTTTCACGGTCGCAAACAATTTTTAATGCAGCGGACTGCACTCTTCCTGCCGATAAGCCTCTGCGCACTTTTCTCCACAGAAGAGGGCTGATTTTGTATCCCACCAATCGATCCAGCACACGCCTGGCCTGCTGGGCATTCACTAAACTCATGTCGATAGGGCGAGGATTTTTGAGAGCTTCCTTCACACTGTTTTTCGTAATCTCATTGAATACCACCCGGCAAGGCTCTTCCTCATTTATTCCCAACAGATAGGCCAAATGCCAACTAATGGCTTCTCCCTCACGATCCGGGTCCGTTGCCAAATAGATTTTCGAGGCCGCCTTGGCTTCCTTTTTCAATGTCTTAATTAAATCTCCCTTTCCCCGGATAGATATGTATTCCGGTTCGAAGTCTTTTTCTGTATTGATACCTAGTTTACTCTTGGGAAGGTCCCTGACATGACCCACCGATGCCACCACTTTATAGTTGGTGCCGAGATACTTTCCAATGGTTTTTGCCTTGGCGGGAGACTCTACAATAACTAGGATTTTTTTGGGGTTACTCATCTTTTTTCCTCTCTTTTTTGAGACTTTCTTCGTTCAAGCACATATTATATGTAGATTATTTCCCCTTTGCAACATATATTTTGCCCATGGATGTTTGAACAAACCCTTTCATTTCCAGAATCGTCACAATTCCGTTTACCTCTCCCGCCCCCATTCCCAAGGCACAGCACAGCTCATCCACTGTGATTTCCGTAGCACGTTCCACCCGTAAAAATACTTTTGCTTCCTTCGCTCCAAGGCTCTCCTTTTTCTCCTGAGGCAGGGGTTTTACCCAACCATAATCTTCCAGCAAATCATCCATCACCGCCAGAATTCTTGCTCCGTCCTGTATGAGTTTATTGGTTCCAATGGAGCATACACTATTGATGTTCCCCGGCAGTGCGTATACTTCACGACCCTGCTCTACGGCTCGTTCCGCTGTAATCAATGACCCGGAAGACAAACCGGCTTCCACCACCACCGTGGCTACAGATAGGCCGCTAATGATGCGATTTCTCGCAGGAAAAGTAAACCGGGTGGCATGAACCCCCGGTGCGTATTCGGATAAGATTAAACCTTTCTCCATTATGATTTTTCGTAAGGAGCCATTCTTCGCAGGGTAACAAATATCTGGCCCGTTTCCCAGCACAGCGATGGTTTTCCCCTCTGCTTTCAAGGCCCCTCTATGTGCGAAAGTATCAATACCTTGGGCCATTCCGCTGACCGTTACAATGCCTGCTTCTCCCAACATACTCCCCAAAGAATGGGCCGCCCACTTCCCATAGTCTGTGGGCTTACGAGTGCCCACCACCGCAACGCAGGTTTGAGAAGCCAGGGATATGTCCCCCATATAATACAAAATGTTAGGAGGATCTGGAATCTCTTTTAGGAGCCTGGGATAACCCGCCTCCATGAACGTGATTTTTTTAATTTCCATTCGATTGCATCCTTCCCTACCAATGGCTCTTTCCACGAACTTTTCTACATGCTCATTCTTCCCGGTCCAACGCGCGATACTGGATGGCTTCGCCGATATGTGCCTCTCGCAAAGTGTCAATCTCTTCTAAATCCGCAATGGTGCGGGCCATCTTTATTACTTTATGGTACCCCCGAACGGATAGCCCCAGCCTCTGAAAGGCACTTTCCAGAAATCTTTTGGCATCACGGCTCATGGGGCAAAATTTTTCCAAAAGGTTGAGGGCAAGAGCTCCGTTTCGAACCCAGTCTCTTCGATACCTCTCCTGTTGCACCTTTTCCAGCAATCGAACTTGTTCTCTCATTTTTTCGGATGAGAGTTGGGTGCCGGGGTTTTTTTCGCCCCACAATTCCCTGGAGGGGACGGGAGGTATTTTTAATTGAATGTCGATGCGGTCTAAAAGGGGACCGCTGATTCTGGACTGATACTGTTGTATCTGTTGGGAGGTGCAACTACATCTATGTCTGGCATCGCCGTAATGTCCACAGGGGCACGGGTTGCTGGCCGCAACCAATAGAATTTTGCATGGATAGGTTACCCGGTCTCGGCTACGGGAAATGGTTACCTCCCCGGATTCCAGAGGCTGCCGCATCATTTCCAACACCCTACGGGAAAACTCCGGGAACTCATCTAAAAAAAGCACCCCGTGATGGGCCAAAGACAGTTCTCCGGGCCGGGGTTGATTTCCGCCCCCTACCATGGCGGAAGGCGTAATAGTATGATGAGGCGATCGAAAGGGGCGACTTTGAAGCAATGAAGCGCCTTCTTTCAATTCACCGGCTACCGAATAGATGGAAGTGACCTCTAATTCTTCCTGCCGGCTCATCGGTGTCATAATGGTAGGGATTCTTTTGGCCAGCATGGTCTTTCCCGAACCAGGAAACCCCATCATGAAAAGATGATGACCGCCACCCACCGCCAAGACGATGGCTCTTTTTGCTGCCTCCTGTCCTCGAACTTCATGAAAGTCCAGGGGATAGGAGGGTTGCTTTGGATTCATATAGTCTGGTGGAGAATCCCAGTTTGCTGTTTCCCCTTGATGAAACTCCACCACCTCTCGAAGACAGGTGCATCCCTTTAAATGGATTCCCGGGACCAGACAGGCTTCCCACAGATTTCCACGGGGCAGAATCACTTCATCCATCCCCCCGTCCCGCAGGCCCATAATCAACGGCAATGCCCCTTGCACCGGGTGAAGAGTTCCATCCAAAGACAACTCTCCGATAAAAGCTCTCCGCTCATTATTGCCCATATGAATAATCCCGGCCGCACTCAAAATCCCCATAGCCAAGGGGAGGTCAAAGTGACTGCCTTCTTTTCGCCGGGAAGCCGGCACCAGATTAATCACCACCTTCTTATCCGGAAATCGATATCCGGATTGTTTCACCGCAGAACGAATACGGTCTCTGGATTCTACAATAGTCTGAGAAGCTAAACCCGTGATATGAATGCCGGGAATCTGTGGGAACAAGCCAGTCTCCACCCGAACTACAGCCCCGGATAATCCGCATATGCTGGCGGTATTCACCCTTGATATCATGTTTCTTCTCCAAAGGCATTTTCCATGTGCAGTACCGAGGGACAGCCTCCTGGCATGACCTGGATGACATCAAAACGAATGCCATGATGAACCGGTGCCTCCTGTAGAACATAGCAGCGGGCTGCGTGAATAATTCTTCGTTGTTTTTCCCAATTTACCGCTTCTATGGGGAGATCCATTTTCAAGGAATTTCTGGTTTTCACCTCACAAAACACCAGATTTGTCCCTTGGGTAGCTACCAGATCCAGCTCACCACCTCGCACCCGGTAATTAGCGGCTAAAATTTCATACCCCTTCTTTTTTAAGTATTCCATCGCCATTTTCTCTCCCTGGTCCCCTAGTACTTTCCCTGTGGCCATAAATGCTCCCTCCGTAATTGGTAATTTTTACCATGCTCTGCATATGGCCATTGTAGCCTCGTTAGTCCTTATTGTCAATATTTACCATACGACTCCACCACCTTTTACTCCCATTAAAAAACTCCGACTTCTTCATCGGAGTTTCTACGTTTGCTATTTTTTCATCGGGTCTAACACCCACTTACGAATGGCTTGCCCTACCCCTCCTTCGTCATTGCTTCCGGTGATGTATTTGGCTACCTCTTTCACCTCATCCTTGGCATTGGCCACCGCAACGGACCATCCGGCCACCAGGAGCATGGATTTATCATTGGGGTTATCCCCGATGGCCATGATTTCCTCGGGCTTTACCTGTAGAAGAGCTGCCACTTTTCCCACAGCATCTCCCTTCCCCGTAGACACTCCGCCGATTTCCAAATTGTGATCAAAGGAACTGGTAAGGGTAATGTTGGTCTTTCTGGAAAGAACCTCTTTCATTCGCAGCCGAGCCTGGGGATCATTGAAGTTGATATTGATGTTTTCAATAGTGGTTCGGTGATTTATCATATGGTTCAATACGTGATCCACTGGTTTTCTTGTGCTTAATACATATGTAGTATGGCGATCCGATAATTTCATGGACGCGATGGAGTCATAATATTTTCTGTCCACATATGCCTGTCCGCCCGTAAACACCTCATACATAAAATCATATTGCCCCAGTAAATGGGCCATGTCGTCCACGGCTTCCGGCTCCAGATAGTTTTCGTAAATTACTTTGCCGGAACACAAGTCCACCACTCGGGCTCCATTGGAGCTTAGTACATATTGAATCCCATGAATGGCCAGAACCTCTTGGGATATGGCGGAAAAAACTCTACCCGTGGCAAATATAATATGTATTCCCTTGGAGATGGCCTCCTCCAATGTCTCTTTCATCTCCGGGGACAGCTTCCCCTGGCTATTTAAAGTAGTACCATCCAGGTCCAATGCCACCAACTTGATGGGTATCATATGCGGGCCCCTCTCTCTCATTTGTGGGTTATTAGCGAATTCCCATGCTTGCCACTTCACCTCACGAAGAAACCAAGTCCAAATACTCCTTATTAAACCGTCTGACAAATTTCATATTGCATGAATCTCCATGGCCCGGATATATTTCAATTTCATTGGACCATAGCTGAAACACCTTACGGCAGGTCTGAGCCAACTGTTTGTCGTTTCCGCCTCGCAGATCCGTTCTTCCCAAATCTACATTAAACAGGGTGTCCCCCGTAAAAGCCACCTTGCTTTTTTCCGAATAAATGGCAATTCCTCCCGGACTATGTCCTGGTGTATGAAGAATGACCATGTTTTCGCCGTCTAAATCCAATCGATCACCATCTTCCAACATCACATCTACGTCCCCTTTATAAAGGTCGCAGTCTTCCCGGTGCATATAAATAGGGCATTCCATTATAGCCCTGATTTTAGCTGCTCCGCCCACGTGGTCATAATGATGATGGGTCAACAGAACGCCTTTCAGTTTCAGACGGCTGTCTTTCAGCTGTTTGATGAACTTTTCCGGTGTGTATCCCGGGTCGATAATGAAACAAGAGCCGCCCTCCTTTTGGTAGATAATATATCCATTGGATTGGAGCTCTCCTCCGATGATTCGTTTAATTTTCATAAACTATATTTTACCTCATTTCACGGTTTATTTCAAACACATCTTGTTTGTGCTATAATACGTGATAGAATACAAGCAAAACCTTTTTCTACACAAGGAGGACCCATGAAAATAGCCATTGCCGGTGCCGGTAAGCTGGGAATGAAAGTGGCCGAAGCTCTGTTGGGAGGAGACCACTCCGTCACCGTAATCGATAAAGATGAAGAAATCCTGGCCAAACTTTCATCCCAAATGGACATTATGACCGTGAATGCCAATGCCAAGCAAAAATCGGTGCTGGAAGATATTAACATTTCTTCCTATGATTATCTACTGGCCACAACAGACAAGGATGAAAAAAACATTCTCATTGCTTCCATTGCCAAGAAAATGGGTTGTCCCATGGTGATTGCCCGGGTTCGTGGCCCGGAACACATGAATCAATTCGACTTCATCAAAGACTCTTTTAATATTGATAGCATTGTCAATCCGGATCTTGCCATCAGCTTGGAAATCTACAAATACCTGGTAGAGAAATACACCTTGAGTAATGGAATTTTCACCAGCGGGAAAATTGCCATCATCGAGATGGCTGCTTACAAAATGCCCTCTTTAATTGGGGTGCAGATGATAGATATGAATCGCCACCTGAAAAATATGCTGGTGATCGGAATCTCCCGAAACGGCAAGGTCATCATTCCCCACGGGGATGCCGTTATCCAAGAGGAGGACTTCATATATGTAGTGGGAGAGAAGACACCCATTATGGAACTGGATTCCAAGGTTCATCTGAAAGGAAAGTATACAGATCTTCAGCGGGTTATGATTATTGGGGGAGGAAAGACCGGCCTCTACCTAGCTCAGAAATTGTCGGAATTTGGAATTGCCGTCAAGATTGTGGAAGTGTCCAAGGAACGTTGCCATTATTTGGCCACTCATTTGGATGACGTGATGATTCTTCACGGAGATGGAACCGACATGAGTCTTCTGGAGTCGGAGAACTTAGATGAAATGGATGCTTTTGTCACCACTACCGGCTATGACGAAGAGAACCTTTTATTGGCCCTCATGGCAAAACAACGGGGAATTGAGGATGTCATTGCCAAGATTTCCCGGGAAAGTTATTCTGGACTGATTGAAAAAATGGGTGTGGATATGGTATTGAATCCGCTGAACATTACAGCCAGTAATATTCTTCGGTTCGTCCAAGGCAGCAAACGAATTCTATCCAGTCAACTCATACAAGGTCAGGCTGAAATCATGGAAATCATCGCCGGACACCACATGGCGATTCTCGATACCCCATTAAAGGAGTTGAATCTGCCGGACGGCACTATCATAGCAGCTATTCACCGGGGAACCCATGTAATTATCCCCAATGGTGAAACCAAAATTATTGAGGGAGATCGGGTGCTCATCATGTGCTTGCTATCGGAATTATCCACCCTGGAAAAACTCATGCGAAGCACCACACATCTCGGAATCTTCGGTTAGGATAAGATTATGGGATTCAATCACTACACCATCTTACAAATGCTGGGCAAGGTGCTGCTTATTACCGGGGCTGCCACAAGCGTTCCTATCCTAGTGGCCTGGATTTACGGAGAAGAAGAACTGTATTCCGCCTTTTACTTGACCGCTATCCCCGCAGTAATCCTTGGCTTACTCCTCATTATTGGTGTCCCCCCGTCTACGAAGGCCATTCGCATTCGAGACGGTTTTCTTGTAGTGGCCTTGGTTTGGCTTCTGATTACTTTCATTGGCTCCATTCCTTTCTTCCTGGGCACGCACATGAATTTTGCCGATGCATTTTTCGAGATGGCCTCCGGATTCAGCACCACAGGCGCCTCTATCTTGACAGATATCGAAGCATTGCCCTATAGCATTCTCTTCTGGCGATCCTTTACCCATTGGTTGGGGGGGCTAGGAATCGTGATTTTTGCCATCGCCCTAATGCCTCATTTAAATATTGGTGGATATAACATCATGCGGGCAGAGACCCCTGGACCCATTTACGATAAAATCAATCCCAAATTCAAGGGACAAAGTCGAATATTGTTTCTCATTTACATCATTCTTACCCTGACAGAGACATTATTGCTGAAATTAGGAGGATTATCCTGGTTCGATGCACTGATACACACCTTTGGCACAGTGGCCACCGGAGGGTTTTCCAACTATAATGACAGCCTGGGCCATTTCCAGAGCACCTATGTGACATTGGTGGTAACCATCTTCATGGTAATGAGTGCTTTGAATTTCACCTTGTACTACGCCTCCATAAAGAAAGGTGTGGATGGTTTTCTCAAGGATACGGAATTCAAATTTTACATGATTGTCATTGCTAGTTGTACCCTGTTGATATCATTGGATTTGTTCCGCATGGGTTATTTTTCCCAGGGCATGGCCCTACGAGAATCCGCTTTCCAGGTAGCCTCCATTATAACCACCACAGGATATGCCACCACCAACTATGATCTTTGGCCTACCTTTTCCAAGGCCCTTCTGTTTGGATTAATGTTGGTGGGCGGTTGTTCCGGATCCACTGGCGGAGGCATAAAAGCCATTCGAGCTCTTATTGTGCTCCGCTTTATCCGAAGAGGCATCATCACACGGCTTCATCCCAATGCGGTATGCACCGTCCGGCTAGGGGAAAAAAGTATTTCCGGGGACGTGATTACGTCCGTCGCATCCTTTTCCCTTCTCTACATCACTACGGTGATGGTTAGCGGCTTAATTATCAGTGCAGATGGCCATGATTTGGTCACCTCCTTCACCGCCGCGTTGGCTTGCTTGGGAAATATTGGACCAGGATTCTCCGAAGTGGGTCCTGTGATGAACTACAGTATTTTTTCCAATCCCATCAAAGTTTTCCTGGGATTTTTAATGTTGGCCGGTAGGCTGGAACTTTTCACTCTATTCATGCTATTCACCCCCAGATTTTGGAATCGGGATCGTTAGGAGCTTCCTATGTTGAATTGGAAAGTCATACTGAAAATTATATCGGTCATCGTATTCATCGTGGGGGTTTCCATGATCCCTTCCTGGTTGGTGGCTCTTAAAAACGATTCTTTTCTAGTGCAAAAAGCCCTACTGCAATCCGCAATAATCAGCCTGGCCTTAGGTGGGGCTGGAATGCTGTATTTTAAAAAAACAAGTGGCAATCTCCTATTAAGAGACGGCTACTTTGTGGTAGCCATGTCCTGGATTGTAGCTTCTATTTTTGGAGCTCTACCCTATTGGCTTTCTGCAGATCTGGCTCATCCCATTGATGCTTTTTTTGAATCCGTGGCCGGATTTACTACCACCGGCTCCACCGTACGAAACGTGGACCTGATGCCCCGAGGGCTATTGCTATGGAAAGCCACTTCAAACTGGCTGGGAGGCATGGGGATTTTAGTGTTCGCCATTTCCATATTGCCGGCCCTTGGCATCAATGGGCAGGCTATCGTACGAGCAGAGGCCCCGGGTCCCACCTTCGAAAAAATGACGGCTCGACTTTCCGCCTCCACCAAGATTTTGTATGGAACCTACATCACCTTCACTCTGACAGAATTTTGTCTGCTGTATTTCTTTACGGATATGGGTGCTTTCGATTCTATTGTGAACACCTTCGGCAGCGTGAGTACCGGCGGCCTATTCGCCCATAGACAAGGATTGGCTTTTTATGACAGTGTGTATATCGAAGGTGTGATTGCTTCCTTCTGTTATCTTAGCTCCGTTAGCTTCCTCTTATATTTTCTTCTGTTGCAACGGAAGTGGAAAGAAGTACTGGGGAATCGGGAATTGCAGACTTTTACCGCCATCATCTTCGGCACATCCATTCTGATTGCCAGTAATCTATTCCTCACCGGAGTTTATGAAACTTGGATTTCTGCTTTTCGTCACGGGTTATTTCAAGTGGTTTCCTTCGCCAGCACATCGGGATATGTCATCGCAGACTTTACGAAATGGCCCTACCTTTCCCAGGCTCTTCTATTTCTACTTTTATTCATCGGGGGCTGTGCTTCGTCTACCTCAGGCAGTATGAAGGTCATTCGCATCATCATCAGCTTCAAGATTATGGCAAGGATGTTTTTTAAACGACTACATCCCTCTGGAATCATCGCTGTAAAAGTAGGACGAAAACCCATACCTGCCGACACGGTTTCCAGAATTACCAGCTTTATGATGTTGTACTTCATGGTGTATATCGCATCTCTCATCATACTTTCCCTGCAAAATTTGGATTTTGAAACCACCATGGGGGTGGCGGCCGGATGCCTGAGCAACACCGGCCTGGGGTTTGGAGAAATGGGTGCCACCGGAAACTATAGTATGTTCAGCCCCGGACTTCGGTTGTACTTATGTGCCATGATGCTTATGGGCCGGCTGGAGCTATTCACTATATTTCTACTATTTACCCCTGCCTTTTGGCGAAATAAATAAAACATCGAGAAGGAACTTGCCATGAAACAACATACCAACTTACTGGTTTTGACGGGCTTGATTTTGTTGGGCGCCATCAGCCGATCCCCTACGGTGTCATTGGGGCCTCTTCTGCCGGACATCCAAGCCACATTGGCCTTAGACTATGGATGGTCCGGTTTTATCGTTACTCTGCCGGTGATTATCATCGCCCTTAGCTCCATTCCTATCAGCAAACTGGTGGGACGGCAGGGAACGGGAAAAACCATCCTTTTGGGCCTCATACTATATGGCATTGCCCTCTGTATTCGCTCCTCCTTCGGAATATATGGGATCTTTATGGGCTCCGCGTTGGTGGGTTTGGGTATCTGCTTCATCAATGTTTTGGCACCTACTCTCATCAAAGAATACTATCCCTCCCGGGTGGGTCCTTTGACCGGAACCTATACTACCATGATGTATTTATTTGCGGCCATATCCTCTGCAACCGCGGTGCCCGTTGCTCACAAAGTGGATAGTTGGCAGATTGCTTTGGCCATGTGGCTGCCTTTGGTATTGGCTTGTCTCATCATTTGGGGGGTGCAATATAAAAAGAGCCATCCCTTCATTCCACCACCAGACATTTTTTCCATTTCAGGAGGACGATTACTGAAAGAATCCCCTTTGGCAAGATGGATTATCGTATTGATGGCCAGTCAAGGATTTATATACTACTGCGCCCTGTCTTGGCTTCCCACCATTATCCAACAATCCGGTTATGGAGACACCGAAGCAGGGCTGGTAGCCTCGGTAGTACAAATATGCGGCATCCCCGGTGCCATGCTGGCCGGCGCCGCGGTACACCGCTTTCGGAGCCAGCAGATTCCCTGTATGATGGCGGGGGGCACCTTCCTGATTGCGTCTCTGTTAATGGCTTTTTCGCAAAAGATGACCGGATTCCTAATATGTGCTGTGTTTCTTGGGTTTTCTATGGCAGCCGCCTACACACTGTTTCTTTGTGTTCTCACCCTTCGTGCGGGTAGCCCGCAACAAGCCGGACAATTAACCGGTATTGTGTTTCTCATCGGCTATCTGGTGGCTTCCACCGGACCTTGGCTCATGGGCCGATTATATGATTGGACGGAAAACTGGACCTTCCCCATTCTTGCCTTGGTAATGGCCTCTATTCTTTATGGGCTGGCGGGCTACAAGGCGGGCCGAAACCAAACCATCGGTAGTTCTTAAG
>CAYVFH010000021.1:0-16700 GCA_964450985.1 uncultured Oscillospiraceae bacterium
GAAGTATTATTCTCATGAACTCTGCAACTGCATGTGATGTATCCCAATTCAAGGGAACCACAGAATATGCTTTCGACTTGTCCAATGGAGCAACCATGTTCCTCGGCCATCCGATTGTAATTTCTGAACACATGGCTGACGATGTTGCTTATATTTGCGATCCAAAAGAGTTGTATGTTCGGTTCGCTATGCCTCTTCAGGTAGAAGCCAATAGATCTAGTGGCTTTACTGAGGCGAGTACAGACCTTAGGGCCTTGACTGTTGTTGATGCAGTTTGGAACCCGAAGGCTGTTGTAAAAGTAGGAATTGCTAGCGAGTAATTCTCACCACCATTTTTTAGAGGTCTGGCCCAAAAGCTGGGCCTCTAATTTCGCTTTTAAGGGGGTTTTATATGCTTCTTGATATACTTAGTGGCTTAGATTCTAGACTTGCCTCGGGAATACTAAGAGAATCAACTAAGGCTCTACCAAAGGAAGCCAAAGACTTCCTAGAGGTACTAACAAGAAACAACCTAGACGAAAAGCAAACAAGAAGAGAACTGAAGCTATCCAAGAGTGAATGGAGATATTACTACTATATGATAGAGGACAGTCTCAAAGCATATTGTAGTATACATAAACAAGAGTTAGAAGATATGGAGTTTATAGAAGGGTTCATGTATCACAAGACAGGACTACAAGCATACAGAGACTATGGCTCTTCTGTTGAGAGAGTAGTCGTTAAGATGGAGAACCTCGCTGAGAAACGATATTAGAGCCTTGTAGAGGTATAAACAAGCCGCCTTCCGAACACATGTTCGTATGGGTAGAGAGTCCGTAGTGTCCAGCTTAATTTAACGCACAAGTTGGTCGCGTGATGGGTGTGGTATAAGAAAGGAAAACTATCATGCAAGAATACACAGCTAAAGAGAAAGAAACTCTCGTAAAGCAAGAAGAAGATCGCTTAATGAAGATTTTTAAAGGTGTTGACGAGAATCAACTAGGAACTGTCCTGGAGCTGATTCACAATGCTGCATTTATGAAGGTAACACTTCAGATATTGCAATCAGCAATCCACGAGAAAGGCCCGGTTGATAGGTATCAAAATGGAGCCAACCAATTTGGATTTAAAAAATCTCCTGAGGTAGAAGCTTATAATTCCACGATAAAAAACTTTACTCAAGTTGTAAAGCTTTTATATGCCATTCTTCCAGTAGATTTTAAATCGGAACAAGACGAACTTCTAAAGTTTATCGGAGCAAGTATAAGATAGTTGCACAAAAGTTGCACAAAGGGAAACAACACCCACAAGGTGAACCCTGTGAGTGTTGCAATTACTTACTTTATCAACGATTAAATGTTGTTTAATGGTTTACTGACAATAAAATATAATGAATCGGTGGAAATTTCTGTTGATAAACTCATTAGAGCATGTTTTGTTTCTTAAAACTAAAATAGGAACCATCCCCGATAATAATATGGTCCAGAACCTCAATCCCCAGGATTTCTCCCGCTTCGGATAACCTTGCGGTGATTTCCATGTCTTCTTCACTGGGAGCGGTAGACCCGGAGGGATGATTATGTACCAGAATAATCGACTGAGCAGATTTTCGAATGGCGCTGTGGAAAACTTCTCTAGGATGAACCAAAGCGGAGGTCAGTGTTCCCACAGCCACTTGTTCTTTGGAAATCACCTCCCCTTTACAGTTCAGATTCAATATTCGAAAGTTTTCTTTCTGCAAATTTCGTAGTTCTTCCATAAAAAGCTGTGCAACGGAGTCGGGATCCGTTATTTTTCTTCTAGGTTCCTTAGGCCGGGATGCAATGCGCTTTCCCAATTCAATCGCCGCTAAAATTTGACAACCTTTTGCCATACCGATTCCCTGGATTTCCAGCACCTCCTCCCACATTGCTTGGGAAAGCCAGTAAATATCCCGCCCTTCTTTCGCCAAAATCTCCTGAGCCAGATCCAATGCCGATTTCTTCGATGTTCCTGTCCGAATCAAAATCGCTAGTAGCTCTGCGGTGGATAATGATTCCGGGCCAAATGCCACCAGCTTTTCTCTGGGTCTTTCTTCCCTACATAATTCTTGAATACGCATAAAAAACCTCCCAAAATATGACATATCGTATCACATTCCAGAAGGTTAATAGCCCTACTATTTACGACGATTACAGACGATTAAAAAGGATGTACAAACAATCCACTGGCAAGCTTCGGCTCGAACCAAGTGGACTTCGGAGGCATTACAAATCCCGCATCCGCCACACGAAGAAGGTCCGAAACTTCAACCGGATACACGGCAAAAGCCACCTTCATATCATGGTTACAACGCCTTTCCAATTCTTTCAGCCCTCTTATTCCTCCCACAAAATCAATTCGATTATCCCTTCTTAGGTCTTGAATTCCTAAGATAGGCTCCAAGACAAAATCCGATAAAATGGATACATCCAAGCTCTGGATTATATCTGCAGAAAGCAGGGATTCTTTTGGTACCAACCGATACCATACTCCATCTAGAAACATCCCAAATGTATGTTTCTTCTCTGGTTGATAAGGATCCCTCCCCATCGGGTCCAGTTCAAAACCGCCGTCTTGAAGCCGTCGAAGAAAATCGGTAGACTCCAGACCATTTAGATCTTTCACCACCCGATTATAATCAAAAATCTTCAGCTGGTTTTCAGGAAATACCACCGCCATGAAAAAGTTGTACTCCTCGTCCCCCTCATGGCTGGGATTTCCTTCTTTCTTCCACTTACCCACACGAGCTGCAGAAGCGCAACGATGATGACCGTCAGCTATGTATAAAGAATCTACCGAACGAAAAAGTTCTTGCAACCGCTGTACTTTCTCTTCATTCCCCAGCCTATAAAGGGTATGCTCTACCCCATCCTTCCCCGTAATTCGATAAAGAGGTTGGGTTTCCCGCATACATTCTTCCATTATTTCATCGATTTCTCTTTGGTTCCGATAGGTAAGAAACACCGGTTCTGTATGGGCTTCACAGGTTTGGAAGTGGCGAACCCGATCTTCCTCCTTCTCTACTCTCGTGAACTCATGTTTTTTAATAATATCTGATTCATATTCTTCTACAGAAACGGTAGCAACCACCCCCACTTGTTTTCTACCGTTCATTTCTTGTTGGTACAAATAATAACAGGCCATCGGCTCCTGTTGAAGCACCCCTTGGGCTTGAAACGAATCCAGATTCTCCCTCGCCTTTTGGTATACCTGCGGATCATAAGCGGAGATATCTTGAGATAAATCTATTTCTGACCGAGTGATATGTAAGAAGCTGAAGGGATTTCCATCGGCCATCTCCTTCGCTTCTTCCCGGTTCATCACATCATAAGGAAGAGACATTACCTTTTCTGCCAGCTCCACCTTAGGTAGCAATCCTCGAAAGGGTCTTACGATTGACATCGCTCTATTTCCTCCATAATTTTCGCTATGACTTCCTCAATGGTCATATGAGTTGTATCTACTAAAATGGCATCTTCTGCTTGTTTCAAAGGGTTCAGGCTGCGGGTGCTGTCATTGTAATCCCGCATTTTCATATCAGACAATACAGTCTGGTATTCCGCTGTCTCGC
The DNA here is from genome assembly GCA_964450985.1 of uncultured Oscillospiraceae bacterium. Classification (GTDB taxonomy): domain Bacteria; phylum Bacillota; class Clostridia; order Peptostreptococcales; family Anaerovoracaceae; genus JAAZGD01. Next base: position 3,572 of record CAYVFH010000021.1, read on the forward strand.
CCTTATCCAGTAGCTCCAGGTATCTTCTCCTAGCTCTCTCTTCTGCAGTAGCCGTGACAAAAAACTTAATTTCCGCATCCGGAAATACGTTGGTCCCGATATCACGCCCATCCATCACCACACTTTTTTGCTTGCCTAGCTCCCTTTGTAGCTCTACCAGTTTTTCACGAACTACAGGGAGTGCAGAACAATCGGAGGCCATCTGAGAAACAGCAGGAGTTCGAATATAATCGGACACATCCTCTCCGTCCAACAAAGTTCTACCTTTGTGAAAATCAATTGTCGTTTCATCCAGAAGTTGCTTTAGCACGATGGCATCTTTCAGCATCACGTGTCTTTGGATTATTTTGTATCCCACCGCGCGATACATAGCCCCGGTATCAATATAATCAAATTCTAAAATCTTAGCCACTTCCTTGGCAATGGTACTTTTACCTGCGCCGGAGGGACCATCTATGGCAATCCGCATTGGCTTCATCCAAACTACTCCTTCTTGGACAGTAGTTTCTCCACTTCTGCCACAAATGTATTTACATCGGTGAATTGACGATATACGGAAGCGAACCGAACATAAGCAACCTCATCTACATCCTTCAGCTTCTCCATAATCAGTTCTCCAATAAAAGAACTGTTCACCTCTTTTTCCATCATATTGTTGAGACCTCGTTCAATCTCATTGACAATTCTTTCAATTTCCGCCATAGGTACCGGCCTTTTTTCACAGGCCTTAATAATGCCGGATAGCACCTTCCCCCGGTCAAAAGGCTCTCGTCGTCCATCCTTTTTTACCACCATCAATGTCATTTCTTCAATTTTTTCATAGGTGGTAAATCTCTTATTGCATTGGTCGCATTCTCTCCTGCGACGAATGGCATGGCCTTCCTCGGTATGGCGGGAATCGATTACCTTGGTGTCCGGGTATTCACAAAAGGGGCACTTCATTGCTATCATCACCTCCGATGTAGTTTGATGGTGACATTATACAATATCTAGTGGTGGCTGTAAACAAAGAGCGAATGGTTGTGGTTCCATTCGCTCGGTTCTCATTTATCTAGGACGTCAAGTCGCTGGACTACTTGGGAAATGTGACGTTGACTTCAACCAACCAATCCATCACCTTTTCCAACAGTAGCGTTACCATAATGTTTTCTTTTCCCGCAAAGCTTTCAAAAGACTCTCCGTATGCTTCTTCAAACTCCTCCAGAGAGGCAAAGCCTTCTTGCGTAATCATATCTAGTAGTCCTGCATCGTATTCTTCCTCGGTAACCTCGATACCCTCATTTCGGGCAATGGTATAAAGAATCATTTCCTGCTTTACCACTACTTCAGATTGTTGATTCACATAATCGGCAAATTCTTCCTCATTCATACCAACGTAGCTTGCAAGAAACTCTTCCATATCCATACCATAATAACTGGCATAGGACTCATAATACTCATAGTTCTGATCGACTTTTCTTTGAACAGCCTCCTCTGGATAGGAAAGTACTTCGGAGTTTTCAACTACCTTAGTCCAAACCTCGTTTTGCACTCGTGCCAACTCTTGCTTTTCCTTTTCTTCATATATCATCGTTTCCAAATCTGCAAGATAGGCTTCTATCGTTTGATGTTCGCTGTTGTTTTGAACAAAGTTTTCCGTAAATTCCGGCACAATCAACTCGCCTTCTTTATAGTTAACGGTAATGTCAAAAACCGCTTCGGCGCCCTTCAGGTCTTCTGAGTGGTAATCCTCCGGAAAAGTCACATCGATGGTGAAGGAATCCCCAATATTCTTGCCGATGATTTGATCTTCAAACCCGGGAATCATACTTCCAGACCCCAAAACCAGACTTTGGCCTACCGCTGTTCCACCATCAAACAATTCTCCGTCCACACTACCGCTAAAATCAATGTTAACGGTGTCCCCATTGTAGGCTTTGCCGTCGGTAATTTTGGACGGCTTTGCTGCAGCATTCAAAATTCCTTCAATGGCTGCATCCACATCTTCCTGTGTTACTGCCACCTCTTCATAGCTTACGTTAAATCCGGTATATTCTCCTACGGTGACGTATTTCGATAAATCGTAATCATACACTTTTGATTCCTGCCCACAGCCCGTCATGGACAAAACCAAAAGAGTCACCAACATCCCCACTATTATTTTATTCTTCATAATGCTCCTTTGTTACTTTTGAACCAAGGGTTGATTCTTCGTTTTTCTACTTGTTTACTGCTTTTTTAGCTGTTTCACAAAGCTGTGCAAATCCCACTTGGTCAAAAATCGCCATCTCTGACAACATTTTTCGATTCACATCAATATTCGACTTCTTCAACCCATCCATAAGGCGGGAGTAAGAAATTCCATTCATGCGGGCACCTGCATTGATTCTGGCAATCCACAAACGTCTGAAGTCTCTTTTTCGATTCTTTCTTCCAACATAAGCACTACGAAGTGAACGCATCACCGCCGTATTGGCCACCTTGAACTGACGACCTTTTGCTCCGTAAAAACCCTTCGCCTGCTTTAATACCTTTTTATGTCTCTTATGGGCATTTAAACCCTTTTTAACTCTTGCCATTATTCATTCCCTCCAAAAATTATTTCGCCATAGATCGTAACATTCTCTTCAAATCCGCACTGGTCAACGTAGTGGCTTTCCTCAAGCCTCTTTTTCGTTTGGCTGTTTTTTTGGTAAGAATGTGACTCTTAAATGCTTTATTCCTCTTTAATTTACCGGTACCCGTTAATTTTAGTCTTTTACAAGCCCCTCGATGAGACTTCATCTTGTTTTTTGCCATTGTTATGTCTTCCTTTCCAATATATTATGATCTATTCTGAAGGTTTTTCCTTCTTTTCCGGTTTCTCCTGCTTTGGAGCCATTATCATGGTAAGGCTTCGCCCCTCAAAGACAGCAGGCTTTTCAATAACTCCCACCTCATCGAGAAAAGCAGCAAATCGAGTCATTACGTCCTTGCCCTTATCTACATAGTCCCTTTCTCTCCCCCGGAATCGGAGACTAACCTTCAGTTTATCTCCCTCTTTCAGGAACTTTGAAGCTGTATTCGCTTTCACCTTTATGTCATGGTCCTCTATGAAAGTGGAAAGTCTGATTTCCTTCACTTCCGTGGTCTTCTGCTTCTTCTTGGCTTCCTTTTCTTTCTTCTGGAGCTCATATCGATATTTTCCGTAGTCCAGAATTTTACACACCGGAGGATTTGCATTTGGAGATATATTCACCAAATCCAAATTTCGCTCCGCCGCCAAATCCAACGCTTCTGTACGGCTCATGACACCTAGCATCGTTCCATCTTCATCGATTACACGAAGCTCTTTATCACGAATTTCTTCGTTTAATTGGTTCTCCTTGCTAATTGGTATGCACCTCCTCATAATAAAAAACGGACACGAGAGTCGTATCCGCCATCGATCCAAAGGATCATCACACACTTTTGTATGAACCCCAATCGCCGAAGCCATTCAGGTGAGAAGCGGAAACTTCTACTTTCTACCGGTCAAATATACCATCTAGCACTCCCTGTGTCAAGAGAAAAAATAACAAGCCTCGGCAACAAAAGTTCGGAACAAGTGTTTACATTGTTGCATTTCTATGATAACATTCTCATATAAGTTGAGTTTAAAAAGAAAGGAAGTGATGGTTTGGAACCTCTCAAAAATCGAGAAATAGCCATACTTGATTATATGCAGTCCGAGATTAAACGCAAAGGATATCCGCCCACCGTACGTGAAATTTGTAGTGCTCTGGGCATCAAATCCACTTCTACCACCCATAAAGATATCGAAAATTTGGTTCACAAAGGTTATATCGTCAAGGATCCTTCCAAACCCAGGGCTTTAATGATTGTGAATCCGGAGGACTCCTCCGCTCCGTCGCCCAGTGTTCGATATGAAGGAGAGATGGCTTCCCAGGTGATTGAAGTGCCCATCGTGGGTCGGGTGGCCGCAGGAACACCCATTCTAGCGGAAGAAAACATTGAGGATACCTTCCCTGTCCCCGTACGATATATTGGTTCAGGGTCCCACTTTATGTTGACAATCAAAGGGGACTCCATGATTAATGCGGGAATATTCGACGGAGATTATATCCTGGTAGAGCAGAAAAATGTGGCCAACAATGGAGATATTGTGGTTGCCATGGTAGACGGCTTTGAAAGCGAAGCCACTGTAAAAACCTTCTATAAAGAAGAGAACCATATCCGTCTTCAGCCGGAAAATGATACCATGTCTCCTCTATTAGTCCAAGATGCCAGAATCTTAGGAAAGGTTCGAGGTGTGTTTCGATACTACTAATATACGAATGCTCCAAATATCCCCCTACCTATTCCCGAAAGGCCTCGTACGAGGTCTTTTTTAGTCCCTTATTTTTTTAATAAGACGGTTTATTTCCTGCATAAACCATGTAGGAGGGGGTATATATAGCCATCTTATCATCACTGCTTTTTAGGAGGAAAAAACATGGGGGGGCATCCTAAGATAACGCAAATCAATGGGTTGGATTTGACACAATGGTTTGTATTTGGAGCAAAAGAAGTGGCGGACAACCGCAAAGAATTAAACCAAACCAATTATTTTCCGGTGGCCGATGGAGATACCGGCACCAATCTACACTATACACTGCAACGTATCGTTCACAACAGTCCCTCGAAACCCTCATTTCGGGAAGCCATGAGACAGCTGTCCGAAGAGGCTCTATCCAACGCCAGAGGCAACTCCGGCATTATTTTTGCTTCATATATCAACGGAATGGCCAGGGAAAGCGGTTCCTATGAACAAGTCACCACAAAGGAGTTTGGAGCCATAGCCTCCGGCGCGGTGGATTCTCTATACGATGCGGTTCAAAATCCTGTGGAAGGAACCATGATTAGTGTCATCAAGGAATGGGCTTCCTATTTACGAGACCACGGAGAAGAAATTTCCGAGTTCAAAACATTATTCGCCAATGCCTACAGCCATGCTCATGACGCATTATTAAAAACTACGGAACAACTGGCTGTTCTGAAGGAACATAAGGTGGTGGACTCCGGTGCAGCAGGCTTCGTTCATTTCCTAAAAGGCATGAATGTTTTTTTAGGCACCTCATCTTCCCCCCAAAAGGAATCCCCTTCTTCTCATAATGATGATCACCTTGCGGTGGAGGAAACCACTCCAAGTTACCGTTATTGTGCCGAAATACTATTTCAGCATACTCATCCCATCACCGCCAAATCTCTCAAGGAAGAATTTCTACCTTTTGGAGACTCCCTTGTTGTAGCCATTGGCGAAGACAAAACCAGAATTCATATTCATACCAACCGACCGGATTTTGTGCTTCAGCGGGCAGAGCTTCACGGCAAGGTGTTGGAACAAAAGATTGATGAATTGGAAGAATTAGATCCCTCCATAAAAAAACCCATCGGAATCCTTACGGATTCTATTGCAGATCTACCGCAAAAGTATAAGGAGGAAAACCATATTCATACACTTCCACTCAGTATTGTTTTTGGAGAAGATTGGTATTTAGACAAACAAACCATCACACTGCCCCAGGTGATTGATAAGATCCACTCCAGGGAAGAGCACCCCACTAGTTCACAGCCCGAGCCCGGTCGTATTCGTGCATTTCTTGAAAAATACCAGTCTCAATATGAAACCATGATTTTTATTACCGTATCTTCCCAAATGAGCGGAACGTACCAATCCGTCCTCAAGGAGGCCAAATCACTCGGTTTGGATGAACAAAGACTAACGGTGGTAGATAGCAAGATGAATTCCGGTGCTCAGGGGCTGTTGGTAATGAAAGCTGCCGAAATGGTTAATAAGGGGGCTTCGAAAGAAGAAATCCTGGAGAGCCTTAAAAAATCCATCCCGAAAACGCAGATATACGTGTGCCTTAACACCATTGAATATGCTGCCAAAGGGGGACGGGTTTCCAATACAGTAGGCCGCATTGGAATGGCCATTAAGATTCGGCCTATTATGTCCATAGACCGGGAAGGAAAAGGAACCACTTTCGGCATGGGCCTCTCCCAGAAATACTTGACTCGAAAAATTATGACCTTAGCAAAGAATGCCATGAAGGCCGGGGGAATCGAAGAATATGCCATTGTACATGCATTAAACACCCAGCTTGCAGAAGAATATGCCCAACAACTCACTTCATTGACAGGGAAGCCACCCCTCTTTATAGAAGAAATCTCATCCATTGTGGCCATCCATGCGGGGCCCGGGGCCGTCGCCTTATGTTTCATCGAAAAGTAAAGGAGGTATTTCAATGCCCATCATTTTTCTAGATGTACTGCTCCTTGTTTTGGCTTATTTCACCGCTTTTTTCATCATGGGAACCATATTAAAAAATAATTCCATTGTGGATATCGGTTGGGGAATGGGCTTTGTTTTAATTGCCTGGTATCTAATGACTAGTAACGAGAATTCCTTTATACCCCGAACCATGATTGCCATTCTTGTTACCATCTGGGGTTTTCGTCTGTTCTACCACATTATGAAACGCAACGTGGGGAAAACCGAAGACTTCCGATACCGCACATGGCGGGAGGAATGGGGAAAATGGGTTGTGCCTCGTGCATTTTTTCAGGTATACATGCTGCAAGGGTTCTTCATGTTGGTGATATCGATGCCCATCATCCTCATTCGAAACCAGGAAGACCCATACCTTCGAAGCCTATTTATCATTGGTTTGTTAATCTGGCTGGTGGGTTTCTTCTTTGAATCGGTTGGGGACAAGCAGTTGAAGGATTTTTTAGGCGACTCTTCCAATAAAGGGCGTATCATGAATCAAGGTCTATGGCGGTACACACGCCATCCCAATTATTTTGGAGAAGCCACCATGTGGTGGGGCATTTTTCTCATAGCCCTGTCCGGGAATGTTCCTGTTTGGGCAATCATCAGTCCCATCACCATCACATTCCTCCTTCTCTTCGTATCCGGAGTACCCCTCTTGGAAAAATCAATGAAGAAGGTTCCCGGCTACAAAGAATATGCGGAAATTACCTCCATATTTTTCCCGTTGCCACCCAAGAAAAGAAAGGAGCACTAACATGGAATGGTTGTTCACATTGTCCGGTGCCAGAAATTTGTTAATAACCGTGGCGGTGTTTCTTGCCATTGACATGGTCTGGTTGCTGGTGATTTCAAAAAATCTCTACGCCAAATATTTAGGATATCTGATGACGGACCACGTAAGAATAGGTGCCGCCGCAATATTCTATTTGATTTTTGTGGTAGGACTTCTCTTCTTCGTCATAACACCGGCCCTCTCCAAGGATAGCTGGACCCATGCTCTATTTGCCGGTATGTTCTTTGGCTTTGTTACCTATGCCACTTACGATCTGACCAATTTAGCCGTAGTCAAAGATTGGCCTGTAGCTATCACAATAATCGATTTGATATGGGGTACATTCCTCAGTAGCACTACCGCTACCGTCAGCTTCCTATTGATTCGGCTATTCCAGTAATACCGCTCTATGACACACTTAATAACCGTCACGTAAAAGAAAACCCCTTCTCCTCGGAGAAGGGGTTCTTTTGACATAAAGTGTTTAAAAACTATTTAATCATGTTGTCAACTGAATCCAAAACTTTGTCCATGATGGCCATGGCTTTTCTCAGTTCCTCTTCTGTAATGATAAGAGGCGGAGATACCATAATCATGTTTTCATGACTGTAAGTGGCAAAGCCTTCTTTCTTCAACATGCCCAGAATTTTACCCATCATGCCTTCCGGATCCTTACCGAAAGGAACGATGGCCTCTCTGGTTTCTTTGCTCTTCACCAACTCAATCATGGAGAACAGTCCGATATGACGAACCTGGCCCACACAAGCATGTTTTTCTAACAATTCATCTTCCAATGCGGCCAGTACCGGAGCCAATTTCTTTACATTTTCTGCCACATTAAGTCTCTTGTACTCCGAAATGGTGGCAACAGCAGCTGCGCATCCCATGGGATGGGCAGAATAGGTCAAGCCACACAACATAACATTGTCATTAAAATACTCTGCAATTTTCTTGGTAACCACCACACCACCCAGAGGAACATATCCACAGGTAGCACCTTTTGCAAAACTTACCAAGTCCGGTTTGATATCAAACTGTTGGAAGGCAAATGCGGTCCCGGTTCGATACCATCCTGCCATGACTTCATCACAAACCATCAAAATGTTGTACTTGTCACACAGTGCGCGAACACCCTTCATATATCCTTTCGGAGGAATTTGAATTCCGTTGGAACCCACTACCGTTTCCAGGAATATGGCCGCAATCAGTTCAGGGCCTTCATACTTAATTTGATTTTCTAAAAGCTCCAAATAGAACTCAGTTACTTCCTCTTCACTGTTGAATTTGCATGCTTTCGGAGCACGATATGCATAAGGTCCATCAAACTTCACGAATCCAGGGCCGCCTGGTTCATTGGCAAAGTGTCTGGGCTCGCCCGTCAGCATTCCGGCACCGGCGCTGGATCCATGGTAGGAACGATACATGGAAAACACTTTCCATTTCTTCGTATACATTTTAGCCAGTTTCAGCGCATTTTCATTGGCTTCCGCCCCGGCATTTGTAAAGAACACCTTGGCATCCTCAAGTCCGGAAGCTTCCACGATAGCCTTAGCCGCCTCAGAACGAACATCCAGTGCATATCCCGGACCGATGAAAGGGATTTTCTCTGCCTGGGCTTTAATAGCATCAATAATGGCTCTGTTGCCATGGCCTAAATTGGCATTCACCAATTGGCTGGACATATCCATATACTGATTTCCATCCTCATCCCAAAAATAGATTCCCTCTGCTTTGGTTACTACCATGGGGCTTAATTTCCCCTGAGCTGACCAGGAGTGAAGATTATACTTCAAACTCATTTCTTTGATTCCTGACATTTTTATCTCCTTTGCTTCGTTCATATTATGATATGAACCTATTAAATAATCTTTCCATTCATTCTATACATTTATTCACTAGATAAGGAACTATGCATCCACTTTCGCCTTTACTGCTGCATTGTCAAAAAGTGCTTCATCGGTGGGTTGATAGGAAGGAATCTCACGTGCCACATAGGTGAAGTTCAGAAGATCTTTCCATGTTGCATTGTGGGAGATGGAGTTATGACCCCAAGTTCCACATCCCAGTGTCATGGACATGGGGAAACCGCAAACCCAAGAGCCGGAGTTGGACAATGATTGAGGCAAGTTGACGCACACCTTACATACCGGAACTTTTTCTCCTAAATAAGTGACTCTTTCCTTTACGGTGGTGTGAATTCCGCAACTATGACCTTTTCCTTGGTACTCTAATATTTTCATCATCTGGTCCACAGCATCTTCAAAATCCTTGGCTTTTCGAATGGCAGCCACCGGGGATAACTTTTCTCCGGTGAAGGGGAACTCATTCCCGAATCCATCATTTTCTTCCACCATGACCACCTTGGTGTTCTCCGGAACGTCAATTCCGGCAGCTTTTGCAATATCTTTCGCAGGCTGTGCTACAATCTGTCTGTTAAGATCGTGATTTTTGGGAGATTCCGGCCAAATGGTCTTCAATAAATTGGCTTTTTCTTCCGAACCGTCTTTTACCACGTAGGTTCCTAATTTTTCCATGGCTTTTACAAAATCGTCATAGCAAGATTCAAAACAGATAATACTGTTTTCGGTGGAGCAGGATGTTGCATTGTCAAAGCTCTTGGAACGAACAATCATATCTGCCGCTTTGTCCAGGTCTGTTGTTCCGTCCACGATGGACACTACATTTCCTGTACCCACGCCGATGGCAGGATTTCCAGAAGAATAGGCCTGTCTAACCATCGGTGTTCCGCCAGTGGCCAAAATAAAGTCTACTTGGTTCATTAATGCCTGGGATGTTTCAATGGATACATATTCCGGATCAATGGATTGAACCAGATCCGCCGGCGCGCCCATTTTTACAATTGCCTCGCGAATGGCTTCTGTCACTGCAAAGTTGGTTTTTCTGGCTTTGGGATGAGGTGCCAAAATTACAGCATTTCTCGTCTTTAAAGCCATCAATGATTTTACCACCGGTGTTGCTTCTCCATTGGTAACGGGAATAATCGCACCAATAACTCCCATAGGACGAGCATATTTTTCGATACCCATCTTTTCATCAACTTCCACAAGTCCAACGGATTTGCATCCTTTCATCTGGGAAAAGGTGCCCTTAACTTTACCGAACATTTTGGCTTGCTTATCCTGTGGAATGCCCATTCCGGACTCTTCCACCAGCATTTCTCCGAATTTTAGAGCAACTTCCGGCTTTGTCAGCGCATAAGCAACGGCACAAGTAAGATCATCTACTTGTTCTTGCGTAAAGTTCTCTGCAATTGCTTGAGCTGCTCTGGCCTTTGTAACCAAACCGGCTACATAATCACTGTAATTGACTGACATTTAATACCCTCCTTAGACATCAATATTAAACGAATTATTATGGGATTAACCGGAGTGCCTTACGACACCACAGTCGTTACCATAGTATAGCTTAAATAATGCAAAATTCATGCCAGCTAAAAATCTTGGGGAAAGTCCACGTTTTTCAACGGCATGATAATGGGAACAGAAAAAACCGATACATAATTGTATCGGTTTCCATAACGCATCTTATCTTTTTTCCTGAACAGCTGTCTTTTCAATCCATACCGCTATCGATACATATACGTATCATCGATTACATTATGTATCGTCTCGGTTTTGTATCCCATATTTACTCATTTTTCTTACCACTGTAGGTTGACTCACCCCCAAAGCTTTTGCCGCGATTCGAGTGGAACCATGTTTTTTTATGGCGGATTCCAATAGTTCCTTTTCCACCTCCGCCACTGCTTCCGCAAGAGATTTCTCAGCCCGGGTTTGGTGTCTGCTACCACTGTGCTCCAGCAAATAGGAAGGTAGGTTTTCCGTTTTAACCACGGAGTCTCTTGTGGTGATCACCAGTCTTTCAATGATGTTCTCCACTTCACGGGCATTCCCAGGCCAGGGATATGTCAATAAAATGGCCAGAGCCTGGGGATCGATGGTCTTACTTTCCCCTAGCTTTGCATTTAAATGATACAGGCTGGTATGAATCAGGGGAAGGATGTCTTCCCTTCGTTCCCGTAATGGGGGCACATTGATGGGGACTACATTGAGTCGATAATATAAATCTTCACGAAACTTGCCCAACTCCACCAAAGATCGAAGTTCACGGTTCGTGGCGGAAATAATTCTTACATCAACTGGAATGTTCTTCACACCCCCCACCTTTTTAAACTCCCTCTCTTGGATGACTTGTAAAAGCTTTACTTGAAGATTTAGAGGCAATTCCGAGATTTCATCCAGAAAAACAGTGCCGCCTTCCGCTTCCTGGAATAACCCGGTTTTTCCTTCCGCGCGAGATCCGGTAAATGCCCCTCTTTCATATCCAAACAACTCCGATTCCATCAGGTTTTCGGGTATAGCTCCACAGTTGACGGTGACAAAAGGTTTATTTTTCCGATGCCCGTTCTTATGAAGATATTTCGCAATGAGGCCCTTTCCTACACCGGATTCCCCCGTAATGAGAACCGTGGAATCTACATCAGCCAGCCGCTTTGCCAGTTGCAGCACATTGTACATGGGCTGACTCACCGCCACAATCTCTTCATCTCCATACTTATGCGGGGCATGGAGTTTTTTCAGCTTGCTTTGAACACTTTCCAGTTCCTTTTGCAGATGACTAAGCTCCGTTATGTCTCTTGATGTCGTTATAATTTGGCTTATTTCACCATCCGGTGAGAAAATCGGGATACCGGTACTCAGCAATTGTTTCCCTGCCCGATTCTCGTGAATCAAGGTAATTTCTTTTTTTTCATCCATCACCTTGATGGTAACCGAAGGACTGAACACCCCTGCTTTTTCCAACTCCTGGGCGGAGAGTCCAATCACATCTTCTCGTCGAATATCATAGAGGTGAGTACATGCTTCATTACACCACAAAGTGATGCCCTCCTTATCATCAATAAAAATTGCATCCTTTACGCTGTTTAATACACTCACCAACTCATCAATGGTGAACTCTTTTTCTACCTTCTCTATGTTATCTAACTTCATACCTCATTATATCCCATATGCATCGGGTTGAAAAGAAAGCTTCTTCTTACTTTACTTGGTGAGCAATTTCTTAATTCCTTTGTCCAACCCATCCAAGGTTAATTCAAACATGGGAAACACCTTGCTAATTTCCCGAATCGTTTCATGCCCGTACACGTCAAGCCATTCTCTTTCAGAAATAGGATTTAGCCAAATGCTATTCTTATATCTCCTCTTGAACTTTTTCAACCACTCAATACCCAGTTCATCATTGAACATACCAAGAATGCAATTTCCTCCCTTCATAAAGAGCTCGGACCTTGCCATGGTGGCATCTCCTACCAACACCACTTTGTAGTCTTCCCCCAAATTGGACAGGACCCAATCCGTGTCCACCCAGTCATTTCGTTTACATAGAGGGGAACGATACAAATGTTCGTAAATGCAGTTGTGAAAATAATAGACTTTCAAATCCTTGAAGTGATTCGCCTGGCTTACGGCTTGGAATAGCCGGTTGCAAAGCTTGCTGTACGGCATCATGGACCCGTCAGAATCCATGAGCAAAAGAATCTTGACTGTGTTTTTCCTAGGTTTTTCGTAAACCAAATGAAGAAGCCCTGCTTGATTGGAGGTTTCCTTCACTGTGCCCTCAATATCCAGCTCCGTTAACCGGGTATCTACCCGTGAAGAATACTGCCTTAATTTTCGAAAAGCCACCTGGAATTGTCGGATATCGATGATCTGGTCCTGGCGAAAATCCTTAAAATTTCTTTCCCCCGCAACTTGCAGTGCTGAGCGAAATCTACCTATATCCCCTGCCCGTATGCCTGAAATATGATAGCCGGAATGCCCCTGGGTCGATGTGCCTCCGGTTCCAATCCAATAATTTCCTCCGTCATGTTTTTCCTTCTGTTCTTCCAGTCTTTTGCGAAATGTTTCCAGTAGTTCCGGTAATTCCTTCATCACCATATCCGCAAAAAAACCTTCTTCCCGATCCAGTGGCGCCAAGCTATCCTCCAGCCAACTCCAAAACTCCTCCGGCAAATCTTCCGGAGTATGAACATCTTTGAAATATTCATAAAAAAGCTG
>CAYVFH010000022.1:0-14977 GCA_964450985.1 uncultured Oscillospiraceae bacterium
GATATGGTTTCCGGGAGATTCGGACTCCTGTTTTTGAACATACGGAATTGTTTACCCGTGGAGTGGGAGACACTACAGATATCGTGGAGAAACAAATGTACACATTTCTGGACTATGGGAACCGAAGCATTACGTTACGACCGGAAGGAACGTCTCCTGTAGTGCGGGCTTTCGTGGAACACCGGCAATATGCGGAAGTACAGCCCACCAAATACTATTATGACATTCCTTGTTTTCGATATGAAAAGCCCCAGTCCGGAAGATTGCGAGAGTTTCACCAGTTTGGTATTGAGATATTCGGAACGATGGATATGATGGCCGATGCGGAAGTGATAGCACTGGGATACGATTTTCTCCAAGAAATGGGGATTAAAGATATTGAGTTGCGTATCAATAGCATTGGTTGTCCAAAATGTCGAGAGTCCCACCGCAAGGCACTGAAAGAATTTCTGGAACCCAAATTTGACGAATTATGTGATACTTGCAAAATTCGATACGAAAAGAATCCACTGAGAATTCTGGATTGCAAGAGCGAGATTTGTCAAAGGCTTTCCAAAGGTGCCCCCACAATGTTAGAGTATTTGTGTGACGAATGTAAAACGGCATTTGAAGACCTTCAAAGAAATCTTAAGGCGTACCATATTCCCTTCCAGGTGGATGCAGGCATTGTACGGGGTTTGGACTATTATACAAAAACAGCATTTGAATTTGTAACCAATAGTATCGGTGCCCAAGGAACGGTGTGCGGTGGGGGACGATACGATCACCTCATCGAACAATTGGGAGGTCCCCCCATTCCGGGTGTGGGATTTGGTCTGGGGATAGAGAGACTGTTATTGGTCATGGAGTCCAATGGGGTAGAAATTCCTCAACCGGAACCACTAGAGCTATTCATAGCAGTCATTGGAGAAGAATCGAAGAGCTATGGGCTGACCTTGGCCAGAAGTCTACGGGAAAAAGGACTTTCCGTAGCCATGGATACTCTTTCCCGCAACATAAAAGGCCAATTGAAATATGCAGATCGGATTCATGCCAAGTATGCGGTTGTCATTGGGGAAGAAGAAATGGCGCAGAAGAAATTAACCTTGAGAAACATGGAGACCGGGGAACAACAACTGGTTTCTCCCGAGGATATTGAAGGATATATTAAGTAAAGGTGAGGGTATGGAAATGGAGATATGGAAGCGAACCCATATGTGTGGAGTACTTGGAAAAGAGGATATAGGTCAAAGTGTTACATTGAACGGATGGGTGGCAAAGGCAAGAAACCAAGGTGGTTTGGTCTTTGTGGATTTGAGAGACAAAACAGGAATCACTCAGGTATTATTTGATGGAGAATGTCCGTCAGAGCTGTTGGAAAGGGCGAAAGATTTACGAAGTGAATTTGTGGTGGGGGTGAAGGGTATTGTGCAGGAACGACAATCCAAAAACCCGGACATGGTCACTGGAGATATCGAAATTTTAGGAAAAGAGCTGATGGTTTATTCGGAAGCGGAAACACCGCCCATATATATCAAGGATGATGATAATGTGGATGAAAATCTACGCCTTAAGTATCGTTATCTGGACATGAGAAAACCCAAGATGCAGAGAAATTTCAGCTTTCGGCACCAAATTACAAAAATTGCCAGAGATTATTATGCAGAGCAGGGATTTACCGAAGTGGAGACCCCCATGCTGATTAAACCCACTCCGGAGGGCGCTCGTGACTATTTGGTGCCATCCAGGGTAAACCCGGGAAAGTTCTATGCACTTCCACAGTCCCCGCAAATGTTCAAACAGCTTTTAATGGTGGGGGGAACGGATCGATATATGCAAATCGTGAAGTGTTTTCGAGATGAAGATTTACGAGCCGATCGTCAGCCGGAGTTCACGCAAATAGACATTGAGATGTCTTTTGTAGATGTCGACGATGTATTGGCAGTCCAAGAAGGATTCATTGTACGGTTGATGAAAGAAGCCATGAATGTGGATTTACCTCAACCTTTACCCAGGTTGTCTTATGATGAGGCAATGGAGAGGTATGGCTCCGACAAACCAGATACTCGATTTGGTTTTGAATTGAAAAAGCTGAATGACTATTTTCATCATTGCGGATTTGGGGTATTTGAACAAGCCTTGGAAAGCGGTGGCGACATACGGGGTATTTGTATCACCCAAGGCTCTAGTCATTTCTCCAGAAAAGATATTGATAAATTAACCGACTCTATCAAACATTTCAAGGCGAAAGGCATGGTGTGGATTCGGTACGAAGAAACGGGAATTACTTCTTCTGTTAATAAATTCTTTTCGGAAGACCAACTGCGAGAGGTGATTACAGCTTTCAAGGCCAGCACGGGAGATTTGATTCTCATTGTGGCAGACAAACCAAAAGTAGTTTTTGATGCATTGGGATTCCTGCGTCGAGATATTGCCGGGAAGATGGGTTTGTTGCATGATGATCAATTTCATTTCCTGTGGGTGGTAGATTTCCCCTTGTTTGAGGAAAATGAGGAGGATGGGACTTTAAGTGCGATGCACCATCCTTTTACGTCCCCTAAATTGGAAGATGTTCCACTGTTAGATACAACACCGTTGAAGGTGAGAGCAAAGGCATATGACATGGTTTTGAACGGAGTGGAGTTAGGTGGAGGGTCTATCCGAATTCATCATCGCCAGTTACAAAAAAAGATGTTTGATGTATTGGGAATCCATGAAGAAGAGGCGGAGAGCAAGTTTGGTTTCCTGTTAGAGGCCTTTCGATACGGTACACCTCCTCATGGGGGCATCGCATTTGGTTTGGATCGGATTGCCATGTTGTTAGCGGGGGAAAAAAGCATACGGGAAATGATTGCGTTTCCCAAGAATCAAGCGGCACAATGTCTGGTATCCGAGGCGCCTAGCTTTGCCAATGAAAGCCAGTTGGAAGAACTATCCATTCGACTGAGGTAGGTAATGAGTATTGGAATTTTTGGGGGAACATTTGATCCGGTACATGTGGGGCACCTGGCACTGGCGCAAAGCGCCATGCGGGAAGTGCTTCTGGACAAGGTTGTTTTTGTCCCCAACTGGATTCAACCATTTAAAACAGGCCAAGCTGTCACTCCCGGGGAGGATCGATTGGCCATGTTGGAAAAGGCTTTGGGCCCATATCCAAACATGGTAATCGATGAGGTGGAATTGAGCCATGAAAAGGTTTCCTACACCATTGACACCATGGACTATTTTCGGAATGCCAATCCCAACGAAGATTTATATTTTTTAATGGGAGCCGATGCATTTTTTCGGATTGAGGAGTGGAAGAATGCTTCTCGATTGCTACGAGAATATGGATTTGTGATTGGAAGTCGTCCCGGGTACGAAGATCATCAACTGCTTGTTTTGATTAAGGAGATACAAAATAAATATGGCACCCGAATTCTGATGCTTGAAAACCCTCTTTTTGATGTAAGTTCCACCCGATTGCGGGGGATGGCAGAAAAAGGAGAACCGCTGATTGGACTGGTTCCCAGGTCGGTAGCAGAGTATATCCAGGAAAACAAGGTATATAATCCGGAAAAAAGAGAGGAAGAAGCGCTGGAGGGAATTGTGGGGCCAAGGAGGGATCACATTTTAGGTGTGGTGGAGACTGCCATGGAATTGGCCCAACGATATGGAGCAGATATTTATAAGGCCAGGACGGCAGCACTCTATCATGATTATTGCAAGGATTTGGATAACGAAACAACGAACCAATACATTGAAGAGTACCACTTGGAATCAAAATATAAGAATCAACCACAGTTATCCCATGGTAGGATAGCTGCGGAGCGGGTGAAAAGAGAGCAGGGGATTGTAGATGAAGAGGTGCTGGATGCCATTCGTTACCACACCACCGGGCGTAAAGGAATGACGCTGTTAGAAAAAATTGTTTATTTGTCAGATACCATCGAGCCGACACGGGACTATCCGGGTGTGGAAAAACTGAGAGCGTTGGCGTGGGTCAATATAGATGAAGCGGTTATTATGGCAATGGATCAAACCATATCCCATGTGAATCAAAAGGGAATGGAATTAGATATAGACACGGTAGAGGCACGTGATGACCTCCGAAAGAAAATAAAGGAGAAGGAGAATGAATAATAAAGAATTGGAATTGGCAAAAAAAGCGGCCGCAATTCTAGATGGAAAGAAGGCGCAGGATGTAATGATTATAGATATTCGCAGCAAAGCATCTTTTGCGGATTACTTCGTGTTGGCTTCCGGCACCAATGAACGAATGGTGGGCTCACTCAGCGAAGAGGTAGAGGACCAGTTAGGTGACGCGGGAATGGAGCCCAATAGCATTGAAGGGGACCGTCATTCCGGTTGGATACTGATGGACTATGGGGATGTGATTGTAAATGTATTGAGCACGGAAATGCGAGACCGCTATAATATTGAAAAAGTATGGGGCGACTGTACGTTTATTACCTTGGAGGATAGCGATAATGAATGAGAGATATGATTTTAATTCCATCGAAAAAAAATGGCAAAAGTATTGGGAAGAAACCCAGATGTTCCGAGTGGGAGAAGACCCAAATAAGGAGAAGTACTATCTCTTGGAGATGTTTCCATATCCCTCCGGGAAGTTGCATATGGGACATGTGAGAAACTATTCAATCGGGGATGTTATCAGCCGTTTTAAGACCATGCAGGGTTATAATGTATTGCACCCTATGGGATATGATAGCTTTGGATTGCCGGCGGAAAATGCGGCCATCAAAAACAATGCGGAGCCTGCTCAATGGACATGGGATAACATTAAGGAAATGACGGCGCAGTTGAAGGAAATGGGAATTTCCTATGATTGGAGCAGAGAAATCGCCACTTGCCATCCGGAGTATTATAAATGGATGCAATGGATCTTTATACAATTCTTCCAAAAGGGTTTGGCATACAAGAAGGAAAATCCGGTAAACTGGTGTCCCAGCTGCCAAACAGTACTGGCCAATGAGCAAGTTGTGGAGGGTGGCTGTGAAAGATGTGGAACCCAGGTGGGTAAAAAAGAATTATCCCAATGGTATTTGAAAATAACCGACTATGCGGATCGACTTCTGGATAATTTAGATCATTTGGATGGTTGGCCCACAAAAGTCAAAACCATGCAAAGAAATTGGATTGGTCGCTCTGTGGGTGCAGAGGTAGATTTTCCATTGGAAGATTTTTCGGAGAAATTAAGCATTTTCACCACTCGACCGGATACGCTCTATGGGGTTACCTATATGGTATTATCTCCAGAGCATCCCTATGTGAAGCCTCTGGTAGAAGGAAGCTCTTTTGAAGATAATGTCTTGAAATATGTTGAAAAATGCCAACACTTGTCGGATATAGAGAGAACCAGCACAACCCGGGAAAAAACGGGGGAGTTTTTGGGGCGATATGCCATTAATCCTCTGAATGGGAAACGTGTTCCTGTATATATATCGGACTATGTTCTCATGGACTATGGAACGGGAGCCATTATGGCGGTACCGGCCCACGACCAAAGAGACTTTGATTTTGCAAAAGCTTTTGATTTGGAGATTATTCCCGTATTGGATCCGGAGGACCCTGCCATTGACGTGGATGATCTGAAAGAGGCTTTTATTTCTGAAGGCAAAATGATTCATTCCGAACAATTTACGGGCATGGAGAACCGGGAAGCCATAGAAAAAATTACGGAATATATCGAGCAGCAGCAAATTGGGAAAAGATCTATTAATTATAAATTGAGAGACTGGCTCATTTCCAGACAACGGTATTGGGGATGTCCCATCCCTATGATTTATTGTGAAACCTGTGGATGGGTTCCGGAGAAAGAAGAAAATCTTCCGGTTTTGCTACCTACGGATGTTGAATTTACAGGAAAAGGGGAGTCTCCCTTGGCGACCTCCAAGATATATGCAAGCTGCCAGTGTCCCAACTGTGGTAAGCCTGCTCGGCGGGAAATGGACACCATGGATACTTTCTTAGACAGTTCATGGTATTTTCTGAGGTATTGTGATGCCAGAAACACGGAAAAACCCTGGGACTTTGAAAAACAAAAGTATTGGATGAATGTAGACCAATACATCGGGGGAGTGGAGCATGCCATCTTGCATTTACTGTATTCCCGATTCTTTCAAATGGCTTTTCATGATTGGGGATTGGTTTCTCACGATGAACCTTTTCAGAATTTATTAACCCAGGGAATGGTCATTAAAGATGGTAGAAAGATGAGCAAGTCATTGGGAAATGTGGTTTCTCCAGAGGAAATCATTCATAAATATGGGGCAGATACGGCTCGTTTATTCATCCTGTTTGCAGCTCCCCCGGACCGTGAGTTGGATTGGTCGGAAGCCGGGGTAGAAGGAGCATATCGGTTTTTGAATCGAGTGTATCGAGTGGTATATGAGTTACAAGATCTCATTCGCGAAACTCCTACGGAATATGAAGTGAAGTCGGAAGAAGATCGAGAATTGGCATACCGACTGCATAATGCCGTTAAGAGGTGTACCGATGATATTGGAGGTCGTTTTAACTTTAACACGGCCATTGCCTCCATTATGGAACTGGTCAATGAAATATACAAATATAAAGAAAGAACCGACCGCAATCTATCATTGCTGAAAGATTCCCTGGAAAAGCTTATATTGATCCTATCTCCCTTTACTCCTCATGTTTGTGAAGAAATGTGGGAAGCTTTGGGCAATGGTAACTCCTTGTATCGACATTCTTGGCCGGAATACCAGGAAGAAGCCTTGATTCGCAAACAAGTGGAGATAGTAATACAACTTAACGGCAAGGTTAAAGAAAAAATTATCGTAGAAAGTGGCTTGTCTAAAGAAGAATTGGAGGAAATTTGCCTGAATTCTTCCAAAGTACAGTCACTGGTTGAAGGAAAGAATATTGTAAAAATTGTTGCGGTACCTGACAAACTATTTAATATCGTGGTGAAGGGGTAGCCCTACGTTTGTTAGTTATGAATAAGGAGTTTTTTGAAAGATAGATAGAAATGAGAAAATACAATGAGAAGTAATAAAGGAAAATCAAATAAAACGTTGAAAGTGATTCCCTTGGGAGGACTTTCGGAAATCGGAAAAAACATGACACTGCTAGAGTATGGAAACGATATTTTGATTGTGGATTGTGGCATGACCTTTCCAGAAGACGATCAGTTTGGGATTGATATTGTTATCCCGGATTATTCCTATTTGGTTGCCAATGCCGATAAAATAAGAGGATTGGTGTTGACCCATGGACATGAAGATCATATTGGAGGTATTCCCTACTTGTTAAAGCAAGTGGACGTTCCCATTTGGGGTACCCGATTGACATTGGGCTTGGTGGAGAACCGATTAAAGGAACATAATATCAAAGCTAAAATGCATCGCATCAAGGCGGGGGATAAATTTAATGTGGGATGTTTTGGAGTGGAAACATTACGAGTGACCCATTCCATAGCGGATGCCATTTGTATGGCCATTGAGACCCCGGTGGGACTACTTTTCCATACTGGAGACTTTAAAATCGACTATACACCCATTGATGGCGACCCTATGGACCTTCAAAGACTGGCGGAGATTGGAAAGAGGGGTGTGTCCCTGATGCTGGCAGACTCTACAAATGCAGAAAGGCCGGGATTTACCAAGTCTGAAAAGCTGGTGGGAGAAACATTAGAGAGCATATTCAGAGACCATGACACACGCATTATTGTGGCCACTTTCTCCAGTAATGTGCACCGAGTCCAAAAAATTGTAGATGCCGCGGTGAAATACAATCGCAAGATTGCCATTTCAGGCCGGAGTATGGTGAATGTGGTGAAGCTAGCTACAGAATTAAATTACTTGAAGATTCCCGAAGGGGCCCTGGTGGATATTAACAAGGCAAAAGGCTATAAGGATAATGAACTGGTGATTATCACTACCGGCTCACAAGGAGAGCCTATGAGTGCGCTATCAAGAATGGCCAGCAAGGAACATCGAGCGGTACAAATCAAACGTGGAGATGTGGTCGTCCTGAGTTCCACACCGGTTCCGGGGAATGAGACGGCGGTTTCCAATGTGGTAAATCGACTGTTTGAACAAGGAGCTAAGGTGATTTATTCGGACATTGCAGATATTCACGTGTCCGGACATGCTTGTGCCGAGGAATTGAAGTTGGTTCATTCTCTTATTCGACCGAAATATTTCATACCGGTTCATGGAGAGTACCGACATCTTTATCGTCACGTTCAGCTGGCAGAAAACTTAGGTATGCCAAGAGAAAATATATTTTTGATGGATATCGGAGATTGTCTGGTTCTCGGAAGAGAAGAAGGGGAGCATTTAAAACAAGTAGTTCCTGCCGGAGCGGTTCTGGTGGACGGTTTGGGTGTGGGTGATGTTGGAAACATCGTATTAAAAGATCGTCGAATGTTATCGGAAGCCGGATTAATTATCGTGGTAGCTGCCTTGGATCGAGCCACTGGTGAAGTGGTTTCAGGACCAGATATTGTAAGTCGTGGATTTGTTTATGTTAGGGAAAATGAAGATTTGATTGGGGAAGCCAAAGCGGTTGCCACCGCGCTTTTAGAGGAATCCGGTCGTAGCGGGAAGAAGGATTGGAACGGTAGGAAAACAGCAGTAAGAGAAGGCTTGCGCACATTCATTTATGAAAAAACGAAGCGAAATCCCATCATACTGCCTATATTTTTGGAGGTGTAATAATGAATGTATATGACGAAGCGCACAACTTAGCCAAAGCCATTAAGGAATCTGAGGAATACAAACAGTATGATCTCACCCGAAAAAAGGTAAATGAAAATCCAGAATTAGCGAAAATGATGTCAGATTTTCAAGGAAAACAATTAGAGCTACAGACAAAGCAAATGATGGGAGAAGAGGTGGGCCCGGAGATGATGGGTACCATCCAGGAGCTTTATGGAATTATCATGAAGGACCCATTGGCTGCGGAACATCTTCAAAATGAAATGAGATTTTCCTTGATGATGAATGATGTGTATCAAATATTGGGAGACGCTATGGGTATGGGCGGATTGTTTAAGACAGGGGACAACGGATGGGAGTCGTAAAAACACCGGAAGAATTGATTCATATTATTACGGCCTCTGCTATGAATGACGCATGTTTTCAACACATGGTTGGTTACTTGCGACCCGGATTGACAGAGGTGCAAGTGGCAGAAGAGATTTTTCGAGTGTTGTCAAAACTCGGGTCCAGGAAACTGGCTTTTCCCACCATCGCTGTAGCAGGAGAAAATGGTGCAGAGCCTCATGGTATTCCATCAGATTATATAATCAGAGAGGGAGACTTTCTCACCATGGATTTTGGTGCTACGGTGAAGGGATACTGTGGAGACATGACAAGAACCGTTGCTATCGGCCATGCAACACCTACCATGAAAAAGATTTATCAAGTGGTACTGGCCGCTCAATTGGCGGGACTGGATGCTTGTAAAAAAGGAGCCACTTATCGAGAAATTGATGATGCCAGTCGAGGTATTATCGAAGATGCCGGGTATGGACCTTATTATGTCCATGGAACGGGTCATGGTGTTGGAAAAGAAGTTCATGAAGAGCCGTATTTGAACACAAAAGCCACCCATCAAAAAAAATTAAAGACCCACATGGCTGTCACAGTGGAGCCCGGTATATATATTCCGGGGAAAATGGGTGTACGGATAGAGGATTTAGTGGTCATTACAGACTTTGGTGTGGTGAATACCAATCACTCTCCCAAAGAACTGTTGATTATCAAATAATTGGACAAAGGAGAAAAACGATGATTTATGCAAGCGATTTTCGAAAAGGGGTGACCTTTGAAATTAACGGGGAACCTCATGTAGTATTGGATTTTCAACATGTAAAACCAGGTAAAGGAGCGGCTTTTGTTCGGACAAAGTATAAGAATATTTTGACGGGGGCTACTCGAGAAGAGGCTTTCAATCCCGATGACAAGTTTCCAAAAGCCCATATTGAAACCAAACAGATGCAATATCTCTATAATGATGGAGAATTGTACTATTTTATGGATCAGCAGACCTTTGAGCAAGTGCCTCTGATGGAGGATCAGGTGGAAGATGCCATGAAATACTTACGAGAAAATGACGAAGCTACCATTAAGTTTTTTAAAGGCACCGCTTTTCTGGTAGAAGCGCCAAACTTTGTCAATCTGAAGGTAGTGGAAACGGAGCCGGGAGTGAAAGGAGACACGGCGACCAATGTAACAAAAGCCGCTACGGTTGAGACCGGAGCCGTGATTCAGGTACCTATTTTCATTGAAGAAGGAGAAGTAATACAAATCGATACTAGAAGCGGTGACTATTTAGGCAGATCAAAATAGGGCGCTAAGCAACGAGAACGATTGAGGTGGAATTATGGGAAGAACCCATCGTAGAACAAAGAAGAATCGAGGAATCCGAAAGGGTCCCATTATAGGGATTCTCCTTATCCTGTTATTGTTAATGACGGGTGTTTTCTATATGAAAGGACTGGACCAGCCTCTGGATTCCAATAACAAGGAATATTTTTCCATATCCATACCCATGGGGACGGCAACACAATCCATAGGTGCCATTCTTGAAGAAGAAGGGATTATTAAAACTGCGGAACGCTTTAAATGGTATTCCAAAATACACGGATTTGACGGGAAATTGGAAGCTGGAGATTATTTGCTCTCGCCTTCCATGACTCTTGGAGAAATTATGAACCTTATGACCGAGGGCCGGGCCAATTCTGTTCGTTTTACGGTACAGGAGGGTCTGACGGTAAAACAGGTAGCAGAAAAATTGGAAAATGACGGTCTTATTAATGCGGAAGACTTTCTGTATGAAATGGAGCATGGAGTTTTTGACTACAAGTACATTCCTTTCTTGCCGGAGGGCCCCAATCGTTTCGAGGGGTTCTTAATGCCCAACACTTATGATGTGGCCCAAGGAAGTTCGGCTCACCAGATTATTGATGTGATGTTGGCCCAATTCGATAAAATATATAAAGACGAGTATTATGCCCGTGCCACAGAAATGGGATACGACCTGAACCAAATCGTAACCATTGCTTCGATGATTGAGAAGGAAACCCGTGTGGAGACGGAAAGGGAAATCGTGGCCAGCGTTATTTACAATCGATTACACCAGGGCATGCCTTTGCAAATCGATGCTACGGTACAGTATGCCTTGGGGGAATGGAAAGACCGCCTTACATTTAAAGATTTAGAAGTAGAGTCTCCATATAACACATATAAGGTGCCGGGACTACCGAAAGGACCTATATGTTCCCCCGGAGAAAATTCCATCATTGCCGCCCTATATCCCAAAGAGACGGATTATTATTACTACGTATTAGATGCCTCTATGAATGGTTCTCATCGCTTTAGTAATGACTATAATACTTTCTTAAAGAATCGCGAAGACTATTTGCGCGCATTGGAATAAGAGGTGGATTTCATGATTAATATCACCAATCCTTTGATAACAGAATATATTCAATCTCATTACAGAGCCCTAAATCCCATGTTGCAGCAGATTCGAAACTATGCAGAAGAGAAGCATATTCCTGTGATTTTACCGGAGACAGAAATGCTTTTATTACAGCTGTTGCGATGGCGTATGCCGAAAAGAATCCTGGAAATCGGCACATCTATTGGTTATTCCTCTGCTTGTTTTGCCACAGTATGTGAAGGCAGTCGGGTTTTAACCATAGAAAATGACCCCAATATGTTTGAAAGAGCAGTGGAAACTCTAGAAGACCTGGGTTTGACAGAAAGAGTGCATGTTTTCTTGGGAGATGGGGAAGAGGTGATGGAACGTCTACTATACAAAACCAACATCGAAGGTTTGGATCATTTTGATTTTATATTTATTGATGCAGCAAAGAGTCATTATCGACGGTTTTGGGACGTAGCGGAGAAATTGGTGAAAAAGGGTGGGCTTATTGTTTGCGATAACACTTTGATGAACGGAAGAACCGTGTCGGACAAATATGATCGACTGAGAAAGCATCGTACGAATATTGCACAAATGAGGGATTTCCTGAATTACATAAGTGGGTTGCAACATGTGGATACCGCCATATTGCCCGTGGGAGATGGAATATCTATTAGCATCGTAAATAAACCTTAGGAGTTGGATATTGTGGGTAAGATAGAACTATTAGCCCCTGCGGGAGATTTGGAAAAACTAAAGATTGCCATAATTTATGGGGCTTCCGCCGTGTATTTTGGGGGAGAATCCTTTAGTCTTCGGGCCGGTGCCGGGAACTTCACGCTGGAACAAATGGAGGAAGGTGTAAATTTTGCGCACGAGAATGGCGCCAAAGCCTATTTGGCCCTGAACATATTCCCTCATGAGGAAGACTTGCCGAGCTTAAAAGAAACTCTTCGGAAACTCAGCAAAATAGATATCGATGCATATATCATTTCGGACCCGGGGGTGTTATCTCTTCTGAAAGAAATGGATCCGAATAAAGAAATTCATCTCTCGACACAAGCCAATGTTACCAACCATCAATCTGCCGCCTTTTGGCATCAACAAGGTGTTAACCGAGTGGTCTTGGCAAGAGAGCTGACTTTAGGAGAAATCGCTTCTATACGAAGAAATGTCCCCCCTGACCTTCAATTGGAAGGCTTTGTTCACGGAGCTATGTGCATTTCCTATTCCGGGCGCTGCCTTTTGTCAAACTTTATGATACAGAGAGATGCAAATCGAGGAGCCTGCGCACATCCCTGTCGTTGGAAATATGCTTTAGTAGAAGAGAAAAGACCGGGAGAATATTATCCCGTGGAAGAAGACTCCAGAGGGACATATATTCTGAATAGTCGAGATTTGAACATGATAGCACATATACCCGAACTGGTAGATGCGGGGCTTTCATCTCTTAAAATTGAAGGAAGGATGAAAAGTATATTCTATGTGGCTACGGTAGTAGGTGCTTATCGCAGAGCTTTGGATGCTTACGAACGAGATCCGGCACATTATGTATTTGATCCCCAATGGTTGGTGGAGGTGTCCAAGGCCAGTCACAGAGAATTTACCACTGGGTTTTATTTTAACCAGCCCACTCATTTGGATCAAAACTATCAAACCAGTGCGTATACCCGAAATTACACGTTTGTAGGGTTGGTACAAGAGTGTCTCCCCCATGGATTGGCTTGGGTGGAACAGCGAAATAAAATGAAGGTAGGAGATAGGGTGGAGATTATGAGCCCCAATCGGGAACCATTTTCTCAGGAAATCCAACAAATGTGGAATGAAGAAGGTGATTTAATCCAGGAGGCGCCTCACCCTCAGCAACGAGTTCAAATGAAATTTAGTCAACCAGTTTTTCCTTATGATATGTTGAGAAGACAAGATTCCGGTCATCTATAAAAACCATAAAATATATTTTTTTTATAAGTTGAGTTGGATTGTTAAGAAAGGAGCAAGATATGGACCCCGGCCCTGACCCCGGAACCACGTTGGCTTCGGCCCTCGTATTAGTAGTTGCTTTAATTATAATCAACGGTTTTTTTGCAGCCGCTGAAATGGCTTTGGTTTCTGCCAATCGAACAAAGATTCAAGTGTTGGAAGCAGGCGGAAATAAGAAAGCCACTCGATTGTTGACCCTGTTGGAAGAGCCCACCAAGTTTCTGTCGGTGATTCAAGTAGCCATTACGCTGGCCGGGTTTTTAGCCTCTGCCTCCGCGGCTTTGGTAATGGCAGAGGATGTAGGCCGCTGGTTGAGTGCTTTGGGCATTCCCTATGCCACACAGGTAGCCGTAGTGGTTGTGACCCTGATTCTTTCCTATATAATGTTGGTTTTGGGGGAATTGTATCCAAAACGACTGGCCTTAAACCATCCGGAAAAGATTGCACTATGGTGTTTGCATCCAATATTAGGGATTGCCATCATAGGGAAACCTTTTGTTTGGTTCATTTCAAAATCCGTGGATTTTATGCTGTTCATTACCGGGCAACGTAGAGGTGCAAATCCGGAAGAATTCAGTGAAGATGAGGTCATGAGCATGCTGGAGGTGGGCCAAAGCTCTGGAGAGTTAAAAGAAGAAGGCAAGAGAATGATTAATGCTATTTTTGCATTTGATGATAAATTGGCCTACGAAATTATGACACCCAGAACCGATGTATTCTCCATTGATATTGACGAAGACTTAAACAATTATTTGGATGAGCTGGTTGAAATGAGATACAGTCGTATTCCCGTTTATCAAGAGGATACGGATAATATAATCGGTATTTTATATATCAAAGACTTGATGCAACAGGCCTTGTTCTGCGATTTGGAAAGTGTGGATGTTAGAGCCTTGTTGAGGGATCCATTCTTTGTCCCCGAAACAAAGAATATCGATTCCTTGTTGGTGGATTTGAAAAGTTCAAAGAATCATATGGCTATATTAATTGACGAATACGGTGGTTTTTCCGGAATTGTCACTATGGAGGATATCATTGAAGAAATCGTGGGAGAGATAGAAGATGAGTATGATCTTCCGGGTAAGGGGGTTGAAGTTCTGGGAGAAGGAATATTTTTAGTGGATGGCAGTGTTGACCTAGATGATTTAAACGAGCAGATAGGAACGCAACTACATTCCGAAGACTGTGAGACATTAGGTGGATATTTATTGACCCAGCTAGGAGAAATTCCGGAAGATGATGCCCATGGGATCGAGGTAGAATCGGAGGACCTTCGAATGACAATTGTAGCCATTAAAGATCGAAGAATAGAGAAGGTGAGACTGGAATTGAAGACTTTGGAAAGTGGACTTGATGTTTGATTTATGAGATAATGAAAGTGTGGTTAATGTTGTATAGATATAATTAGGAGGATTGCTATGGACAAGAAGTATACGTCAACGATTCGAATGAGGATGTCATCTCATGATGCTCACTACGGTGGAAATTTAGTGGATGGAGCTCGTATTCTTCAAATTTTCGGAGATGTTGCCACAGAGTTGCTGATTCAATTGGATGGAGATGAAGGCTTGTTCTGTGCCTACAATATGGTGGAGTTCAAGGAACCTGTTTTTGC
>CAYVFH010000023.1:0-14691 GCA_964450985.1 uncultured Oscillospiraceae bacterium
ACTCTTTCCGGTGTAATATATTCCATATGGAGCATCTTTCCCCGTCGTTCCTGGCAGATTTCCATAATGCTGCCTACATACTCCTTTGGAATCATAATATCCGCTTTAACAATAGGCTCTTCAATATGTCGAATCTCCGTTATGGGTGGCAAATTACTGGGATTTTGTATCATTTCCTCCCGGCCATCTTGCATCACCACTTTATATATGACACTAGGCGACGTGGTGATTACACTTAAATCAAATTCCCGCTCCAGCCGTTCCACAATGATTTCCATATGGAGAAGACCCAAAAATCCACATCGAAAACCAAAGCCCAGGGCGGTAGAAGTCTCCGGTTCAAAATGGAATGCGGCATCATTGACCTGTAGCTTTTCCAAGGCATCCTTCACATTCTCATACTTCTCTCCTTCCGCCGGATAAATCCCACAGTACACCATAGATTGTACTTTCTTATATCCCGGGAAAGGGGCTTCCGTGGGATTCTTGTCCAAGGTAATGGTATCGCCCACCCTGGCATCGCTAACCTGCTTGATACTGGCCAGAATGTAGCCCACGTCTCCCGCTTTCAAGGAGTCCGTAGAAACCGGCCAGGGAACATGGTATCCCACCTCCGTAACCTCATATTTTTTCTTGGTGTTCATTAACCGAATCATGTCTCCCCGTTTGACTTCACCATCAAATATTCGAGCATAGATAACCACTCCTTTGTAATTATCGTAATAGGAATCAAAAATAAGGGCCTTCAATTTGCCCTGTATCTCTCCGCCGGGAGCCGGAATTTTTTCCACAATAGCCTCAAGCACCTCTTGAATACCAATGCCTTCCTTGGCAGAGATTAAGGGGGCATTTTCCGCATCGATTCCAATGATTTCCTCGATTTCCATCTTAATTTCTTCCGGTCTGGCGCTGGCCAGATCAATCTTATTCAGCACGGGAACAATTTCCAGATCCTCATCCAACGCCAAATATACATTGGCAAGAGTCTGGGCTTCCACGCCCTGTGTGGCATCCACAATGAGTATGGCGCCTTCACAGGCCGCCAAACTGCGAGATACTTCATAGGTAAAATCCACATGTCCCGGAGTGTCAATTAAATTCAGAATGTAAGTCTTTCCATCCTTTGCCAAATAGGATAGACGGGTGGTTTGAAGCTTGATGGTAATTCCTCGCTCTCGTTCCAGGTCCATATTGTCTAAAAACTGTTCCTTCATGTCCCGCTCTGTCACCGAACCGGTATACTGAAGAAGGCGAGCCGCTAACGTGGATTTCCCGTGATCAATATGGGCAATAATGCAGAAGTTTCGTATTTGCGCTTGATACTGGCTCATGGATGTCCTCACTTATCTATGTGATTTTTCATATATTCTACTTGAAAATGAAAGGCTACGCAAATTATATCACATTTCCTATTTCCTTTTACACCTCCTATCTTTATTCCATCTTGATTCCATCTTGATTCTATCATAATCCCATTATTTTGCCTGTTTAAGAAAAGGTGCACATAGGGTATAATAAAGAAGTAAATATAGTTTCATGCAAGTGATAGGAGGATACAGATGGCAGACTTAAAAGGAACCAAAACAGAAGCAAATCTGAAGGCGGCATTTGCCGGAGAATCCGAGGCAAGGAATAAATACTCTTACTATGCTTCTAAAGCAAAAAAGGAAGGCTATGAGCAAATTGCTGCCATTTTTGAAGAAACGGCAGGTAACGAAAAAGAGCATGCCAAATTATGGTTTAAGGCATTCCACGGCATCGGAGACACCTACGAAAACCTTTTAGATGCAGCGGCAGGCGAGAAATATGAATGGGGCGAAATGTATGTGGATATGGCCAAAACCGCACGAGAAGAAGGTTTTGAAGACATTGCCGTTCTTTTCGATGGAGTGGCCGGTGTAGAAAAAGAACATGAGGAACGGTATCGTAAACTGGCACAAAACATCAAAGACGGTGTGGTTTTCAAAAAAGACACCGAAGTGGAGTGGCATTGCAGAAATTGTGGCCATGTTTTTACCGGCACAGAAGCCCCCGAAAAATGCCCCGTATGTGATCACCCCATGGCTCACTTCCAGGTGCGACCCGTTAATTATTAGTCTCTCGTAACGAAAATCGGGTGATCTATTCATTAAAGTCAGATATAATACGGAAGAACCGGAAGGTCTCTATAAAAGGAGGCCTTTTTGGTTGCTATTTTCCCTATTTTGCCATAAAATAGTAGTGCATTTGTTTATCGCTGTATCTTAATGAATCAATGTATAGAGAAGGAGGAGAATTTATGAAGAAGAAGTTTGCCCTTGTATTAGCGGTAATGCTGGTACTGTCCATGGGTTTATCTGCTTGTGGAGGCGATGCGGAGACCGGTGCACCCACGTATAATTTTGTTTTAGCAACAGGCGGGACTTCCGGTACATATTACCCCTATGGTGGGGCAATGGCCAATATTTGGAACACCACCATCGAAGGAATGAATGTGGTGGCTCAATCCACAGGAGCTTCCAATGAAAATCTTAAGCTAGTGGCCAGCGGAGATGCGGACTTGGCTATCGTTCAAAATGACTCCATGTTTTACGCATTTGAAGGCACGGGTATCGAAGCCTTTGAAGGCAACCCGTTAAGTGGCTTTTCCGCTATCTGTACTCTCTATCCCGAAGTGGTTCAGATTGTAGTTCGCCCGGATGAGGGAATCGAATCTGTGGCAGATCTTCGCGGACTGACCATCTCCATCGGAGATGCCGGATCCGGAGTTGAAGCCAATGCCATTCAGATCCTGGAAGCTTATGGATTGACCTTGGAAGATGTAGATGCCAAAAATCTTTCCTTCAAAGAATCCGGAAGCTCTTATCAGGACAAACAATTGGACGCATTCTTTGTTACTGCGGGAGTTCCCAACTCCGCTATTCAAGAGATTACCGCCACCAGTACTGTTAACATTCTTTCCATTACTGGTGCAGAGTTGGATGCTCTCTTAAATAATTACGAATTCTATACGGAATATACCATTCCCCAAGACACCTATGCGGGAATGACCGGAGATGCCACCGCCCTGTCGGTAAAGGCATCCTTAATTGTTGCCGATGCCCTGGATGAAGAAGTGGTGTATGAGCTGACAAAATCTCTCTTCGAAAACCTGGAGGATTTCCAAGCTGCACACAATAAGGCCATGGAATTGAGTTTGGAATCTGCAGTTGATGGCGTTTCCATCCCCCTCCATCCGGGCGCACAACGTTACTTTGAAGAAGCCGGTGTCATTTAGGCATTCTATATCCGATGAAGCGAGTTTCTAGAAAAACCTTCATTTGGAGCATCGTAATCTCGTTTGCTGTGATGACAGGTGGTATACTCATGCCCCTGTCGTCACAGCTTTGTGTACGAAACCAGGAAACGGGAGATTTGTTATTACACTTCCCCGCCAAGCCGGGAAACCGCTTTGAAGTCAGCTATACTCACAGCCAGAATCGAGGAAATGTTAGAGACCTGTTTCACCTGGATTCCCATAATACCATTATTCTTCAGGCCACATGCTTCACCTCATATGGTGCCGGAATGCCGGAACCGGAGTCCGGCCAAGCATTTCGTTATGATGAAGATGGCTTGTGGATTGAACAATTACATAGAGAGGTGGATCCCTATATGTTTTTTGTGGGAACCATTGCCGACCATCAATTCCACTGGATGGGTAACGGAGAGGAATCTCCTCGCACCTATTCCATGAAAACAGTAACGCATCCCCAGACATCCGTAATTGTGGATGTGGAAAAGCTTTCACTTTATGCACTTATCTTTTCAGGATTGGAGTAACCATGTATGACAAAGGATTGGAATGATACAAATCAGAAGGAATGGAAACAAGAACCCCAAGCCGAGCAAATAGAGCCTCTCGATGATGAGAGTATCAGCCAGGAAGAATTACAGCAGATCATGGCCAAATATGATCGGGAATCAGCCTACCGCCGACCCACAGGATTTTGGAAATGGGCCATCATTGTCATCTCTGTATCCTTCTCCAGCTTTCAGCTATATACATCCATGTTTGTTCAGCTTCAGGCTCAACAACAGCGGGCTACTTTTTTGCTGTTCATTGCCGTTCTATCCTATCTATTATATCCCGCCTCAAAGAAGATGGACCGTACGAAAGTGGCAGTATATGATATTGCTTTAGCCGGCCTTTCCATCATTTGTTGGGGCTACATCATCGTCAACTATCGAGAATTAATTGCCCGAATTGCAGACTATACTACCACCGATATCATCCTGGCGGGTTTGGGAATACTTCTGCTGTTTGAGGCTTGCCGTAGGGTGGTGGGATTGCCCATCCTCGTTATTACCGCTGTATTTTTAGCTTATGCGTACTTGGGGCCCTATATGCCAGGCTTCTTTAACCACAGAGGCTATTCTATCGAACGAATTATCAGCCGTATGTTTTTTGAATTGGAAGGCATGATGGGGACCCCCATTGATGTTTGTACAAAATTCATTTTTCTATTCATCCTATTTGCGGCATTTCTGGAGAAGACGGGAATCGGAGGATTTTTTATTGATTTAGCCAATGCCGTTGCCGGGTTTGCTGCGGGAGGTCCCGCGAAGGTAGCGGTATTAACGAGCGCTTTGGAAGGTACCATATCTGGCAGTTCCGTTGCCAATACCGTAGGTTCCGGCAGCTTCACCATCCCTATGATGAAACGATTGGGATATCGACCGGAATTTGCCGGTGCAGTAGAAGCCTCTGCCTCTACCGGCGGACAACTGATGCCTCCCATTATGGGGGCGGCGGCTTTTCTTATGGCAGAGTCCATTGGAATTCCATATTTGGAGGTGGCAAAGGCTGCTATTATTCCCGCTATCCTATATTTCGCCGGAGTATGGATTATTGTCCACTTGGAGGCCCATAAAACAGGATTGAAGGGTTTGCCACGGGATCGATTGCCTCGTTTAGGGGCTATTATGAGAGATCGGGGACATCTGCTGCTTCCCTTAGTAGCGATTGTATATTTTCTGGTGGCCGGATACACCGCAACCTTTGCGGCCTTAATGGGAATTCTATTCTCCATTGTGGCCAGTTTTTTGAAGAAATCCACTCGCCTATCTCCCCAAGAGTTTCTAAATGCTTTGGTAGATGCTCCCCGTAACATGTTAAGTGTGGGAATCGCCTGCGGTATGGCAGGAATGATTATTAGCGTAGTCACCTTAACCGGCTTAGGCCTGAAAATAGGAGCCGGTTTGGTATCCCTTGCAGGGGGAAGTGTGATTCTCACCTTAATGTTCACCATGGTGGCTTCCATTATATTGGGAATGGGAACACCCACCACCGCCAACTATATCATTACTTCTACCATCACCGCACCGGCTATCGTCGCAGTAGGAATGGCAGTAGATATGCCCATTCCATTAATCGCCGCTCACATGTTTGCTTTCTATTTCGGCATCGTTGCAGACATTACACCGCCTGTATGCTTGGCCGCTATGGCAGGCTCCGCCATCGCCAAAAGTCGACCCATTATGACGGGAGTAGAAGCCACCAAAATATCCATTGCAGCTTTTCTCGTCCCTTACATCTTCGTATATAATCCAGAGATTCTTATGGTAGACACCAACTTCATGGAAGTGGCCTCCATCATACTGACCTCTCTTATCGGGATGATTGGTATCGGCTCCGCCCTGGAAGGCTGGTTCATGACTCACACCAACATTCTGGAACGAATCATGTGTGCCGCCGGCGGACTATGTCTCATTGTTCCAGGCTTGGTCACAGATATTTCCGGCGCTCTGCTAATCGGTATCCCCTTCCTTCTCAACTATCGAAAGTATCGGGTGGAGAAGGCAGCTGTCATCTAAATTCTGCTTGCAATACAAGGGAAAGTAAGATATACTAAGCGTTGCGTGAAAATCCATAAAAAGAAAGTGGGGAAACATTATGGCAAATATTAAATCCGCAAAAAAACGAATCCGTATTATTGACAAAAAGACCGCTAGAAATCGAAGAATCAAGAGTCATCTAAAAGGAATTCTGAAGAGTTTCGAAATGGCTTTGGCTTCTGGAGATCTGGATCTGGCAAAGGAAAAGTTGGCATTGGCAGAAAAAAGGCTGATGCAAGCCGCATCCAAAGGCACCATTCATAAGAATGCTGCTGCTAGAAAAGTGTCCCGCATCAACAAGCGATTCAACAAGGCGAAAGCCGAGTAATCTCACCCGTCCCCACACCGGAGCATAAGTTAAATGCTCCAATACCATGTGAATCACATGCAAAAAAAGACCGGAGTGTCTCCCGGTCTTTTTGTTATCATGATTCCGTTCCGAATTTCCCTATCCCACAGCAGCTTCCAGGGCTAATTTCATCATATCGGTAAATGCAGTCTGTCTCTCATCCACTGTGGCTCTGGCGCCAGTTATGAAATGGTCACTGATTGTAACCATGGCCGCCGCATTTCTTTTCAGGGCCGCAGCATTCATATACAAAGCGGCTGCTTCCATCTCTACTGCCATCACCCCAACTTCTGCCCATTTCTTCCACCAGTCACCATCCATTTCATAAAACACATCACAGGAGACCAGGTTCCCGGCCCGGAATGGAATCCGGTTTGCTACCGCTGCCTCCCTGATTTTCATTAGAATATCCCAGCTGGCACATGGTGCAAAGCTGCCCGGCAATTGAAAAGTATGGGCATAATTCGAATCTGTGGAAGCCGAAATCCCTACCACAATGTCTCCCATTTGAATATCCTCAAAAAAGGTACCTGCAGTACCCACACGAATGAGATTTTCCACATCATAATCCTTCATAAGTTCCCAGGAATAGATGCCCATTGACGGCATTCCCATTCCCGTTCCCATGACAGATACCGGGACCCCTTTATATGTCCCCGTGTACCCCAACATATTCCTTACCTCATTGAAACATCGAGGATTCTCCAGGAAGTTTTCTGCAATATATTTTGCCCGGAGTGGATCTCCCGGCAACAGAATACTGGAAGCAATGTCTCCTTTGTTGGCCGCATTGATATGTGTACTCATGATATTCCTCCTTTATTGTTTGGACAGCAGGTTTCCCGGCCTATTATTGGTCTATCATTTTTTATTCTAATGTTTTGATTCCTTTCGTTTACTCCTTGGAAATATCCGTAAATCCGGTCCCCACACCCCAAACAGTATCCACATGAATGGCCGTCATCAAAGCCTTGGGATCGTGTTGGGCAACAAATCTACGAATCATGATACTCTCCCTGGGAGAACACAATACCTCCAGTTTATAATGCATTTCCCCCGTATATTCGCCCACCACCTGAGAGCAGGACACACCTCGCATCAGTTCCTGCATAATATGATCCGATATCATCTTCTTGTTGTCTGTAATGATTTCCAATTTCACCAACTTGGTTTCAAATCCAAACATAACATAGTCAATAGTCTTGGCAAAGATAACTTGGGTCACCAAGGCATATAAAGCAATATTTCTTCCAAAAACAAAAGCAGACCCAATAATAATGATGCCATCTATCACCAATAGAAGCTGGCTCAGTGGCAGGTGGGGGAACAGATGCTTTTTCACTATTTTCGCAATGGCGTCGGTACCGCAAAAGCTATATCCTCTCCAGAATACCAATCCCGAACATATTCCTCCAAACACCCCGCAGAAAATGGCGGCCAAAATAACATCGTTCTCTTCTAGCAGTTCAAAGGGGAATTTTTCAAATACAAAAATCACGGCAGGATATAGTATAGTCAGAAATAGAATCTTTCTCACTTCCCGAAAGCCTAAAAATATGCCTACCAACACAATAATAACAAGGGAACCGGCATAATAAATAATGCTGAAATCCAAAGGGGTGTATACTTGAATCACCCGGGCAATTCCCGTTAAACCACCACTGGTCAATCCGTTGGGAATCATCACCGCCTGCAAGGAAAAAGCACCAATGGCACAAGAAATCAAAGCTACCACCACATCGGTTACCAGTATTTTTACCTTCTCCTTCGAGGGTTTTTGAATCCGTTTCATTTTATCCTATACTCCTTACAAAATATATTCCCCAATATATCCCCACCCATGATATGAACCGCACGAAATTCCCTGGAAAACCATTCAAAATCCACTTCCATCTTCTTGCCTTTTCGTGTAAATACCCGATGGCTTCTATGTGTGGTGCCATCATAGTCCAAGTCCACACTCCAATAAGCCAGCAAAGAAAGGGGGTCCTTCTCCAACGCCTTCCGAAGAATCTTCCGGCTATGTTGATCTACCGGTATTTTTTCTATATCCAAACGGTAATCCACACACTGAATTTTAAGCACTTCTTGAATGGTTACATCAGAAGGCTCCACCTGAACGTGAAAAACACCTTCTCCCAATCCATTGTCCCCTCGATGTTTTTCTTTTAAATATCGAAAAGAAGCATCCAAGCCTGCCAACCGTGGAATCATATGGTTAACTGCCATCTCTTCTGCGTCACAGAGAAGAAATTGCCGCCCTAACTTCACAGCAGAAGCCCCAAAGGACCCGGACCCGGCAAAAAAATCAGCGCATAGGTCTCCGGGTTTGGTACAGCTTTCTATAATACGATTCATCAGCATTTCCGGCTTTTGGGTGGCATATCCAGTTCGCTCACCGGAAGTTCTTCCCACCATGTCAATGGGCCAAACATCCTTTTGATTCACCAGAGTATACCATCCCGTCTCATCCCTATATTCCTTCACTCCCTTGAATCGATAGGGGCGGTAACCACGATTATATGATTTTTCCTTTTGTGGTTCGAAAAAATAGTTCTTTGTTTTCCCGTAAAACAGCAATGTATCGTGCTTTCTGCTAAATCGACGTTGGGTACTTCCGCCGGACTTGTACTGCCAGATTACTTCGTTGACAAATACATCCTCCCCAAAGATTTCATCCAGGATAATCTTCCCATAATGCACGGCATGCCAATCCATATGAACCCATAAAGATCCCTTGGGAGACAACAGTTCTTTGATAAGAAGGAATCGAAGTGCCAGCATTTCTAAATACGAGCCCATCCCATCTTCCCAGGAATCCCGATATGCTTCTTTCCTAAGACTCGCGGAAGGGTTCTTTTCCGACTCCAATCTCACCACTGCATCGTAATTGGATTTGGAGTAAAAGGGAGGATCTACATAGACCAAATCCAACTTTTCTCCATACCCATTTTCCAACAGATCCGAGATATAGACGAGATTATCCCCCCAAACCACCTGGTTTTCGATGTTTTCTTCCTTCGCCGCCCCGGAATGAACCATCGCCTCCAAGAACCGAGGCGATGGGTGCTTCTTCTCCAAAGACGTAAGAATCCGCTCTGCATCTTTTCTGGCTTTGTCTAAAATTGTGGGGAGTTCTTGCAAAATGCTCATTTTTTCACACTATGCTTCGTCCTTTTCGTATGGATCTCCGTCGGCCTTCGGCGCAACCGCCTTGCCAACTACTCCGATCAGTACAATGATAGTGGCCACATAAGGAACCATGGCCAGGAATTCGCTAGGCACATTGAGCCCGAAGGATTGGGCCTGTATTTGGATGGCGGAGCATAGCCCAAAGAACAAACACGCCCCCAATGAACCCACGGGATGCCACTTCCCAAACACCATAGCCGCCAGAGCGATAAATCCCTTCCCTGCCACCATTCCCTCCCGGAATAGGCCTACGGTGCCAATGGAAAGGCAAGCCCCCGCTAATCCGGCTAAAATGCCGGAAATCAGCACACAGGTCCAACGGGTCTTGTATACACCAATTCCCACAGTATCTGCCGCTTTGGGATGTTCTCCAACCGCTCTCACATGAAGGCCCCAGGGTGTTTTCCAAAGCACATAATAGGTAACAAACACCAATATAAATGCCAAATATACGAAAGGGGTAAATTGCTTGAACAAATCCCCAATAAACGGAATTCCTTCTAATATTCGGAGGGGGTTGCTAGTCAGCATATCCGGACAGATGGGTGTAGAACCCGAACGATGCCAAATCAACTCCAGGAAGAAGGCCGTTAATGCAGCGGCCAATAAGTTGATGGCCGTTCCTGCGATGATTTGATTCCCCTTCAGGTTAATGGAAATGACTGCCAGCAACGAAGCCGCCACCACCCCAAAAATCATAGATGCCAATACCCCAATCCACGCATTCCCTGTTAGATGTGTAAACCAAACAGAAAAGAATGCACCAAAAATCATAATGCCTTCCAATCCGATGTTAACCACACCGGACCGTTCCGAAAA
The DNA here is from genome assembly GCA_964450985.1 of uncultured Oscillospiraceae bacterium. Lineage (GTDB taxonomy): Bacteria > Bacillota > Clostridia > Peptostreptococcales > Anaerovoracaceae > JAAZGD01. The sequence goes on from CAYVFH010000023.1 coordinate 10,217, forward strand.
GACCCCTCCCAAAGCAGCAAGCAGTAGTGGAGTTGCCAATCGAATGGCAGATGCAATGACAGCCAATGCAATCATTGAATTCATTTACTCCACCCCCTTTCCGGCAGTATCCATAACCGGGCTACTCTGAACAGGGCCGTTCTTCTTCATTTTTCGTTTTTCATATCGAGTGCTGGCATATTTCAGTAGTAGGGCTCCGGCTACAAACACCAAAATAACCGCGGAAATAATGGCCGTAATCTCTTTGGGGATTCCCGCCAGTTGCATTTGCCGGGATCCGTTATCTAATATTCCAAATAGGATGGCAGCCGGGATACAGCCCAAGGGATGGCTTAACCCCACCAGGGCCACTGACAAACCGGTAAAACCGTATCCTGGCAGTTCGGTGGATTGGTTCACCATATAGACCAAGCCCAATATCTGAATGGAACCCGCCAGACCCGCCAAGCCTCCAGACATAAACATGGCTAAAAATGTGTTCTTTGCACTACTGATACCGCCATACTCCGCCGCCTGATAGTTCAAACCCACTCCACGAATTTCGTAACCCAGCGTGGTTTTAAAGAGGATGAACCACATCAATACTGCCACCCCCAGTGCAATAAAGATGCCGGTATGTACACTGGAAAATCCAAAGGCAGGTACAATGCTGCTGAGTTTTCCCAGTCGCGCCACTTCTGGTACCACCACCGTATGGCCGGAGGGGGCATCACCCAGTATGTTGGATGGGTTCAGAACGGTTCTCACCAAGTAGTTGGAAAGATATAAGGCGGTCCAGTTTAACATGATGGTGGTGATAACCTCATTGATTCCCATTTTTGCTTTTAAAATTCCCGCAATGCCTCCCCAGACTCCTCCTGCCAGAATCCCAATTACCAATAGGAAAGGAACCAGAATGAAATGAGGCATCCATTGGAAATACCATGCCGCCGCTACGGTGGAAATGGCCGCCATTACATACTGACCTTCCCCCCCGATATTAAATAGACCGCATCGAAAGCCGATGGCTGCAGCCAGTCCCGTCAATAGAATAGGCGTTACCTTGTACAATGTTTCGCCAATACTGGGAATGGAGGCCAGGCTTCCTTTAAACAAGGCCACATAGGCCGTAATCGGGTTACTGCCTGCTGCCAAAATGCATATGGCCCCTACAATGAATCCTACGAATACCGCAATCAATGGGAGCTTGAGAACGGACCAGGCATTAAGCAGTCGTTGCTTCATTGGACCTTCCCCCTTCCTTCATGGCTTGTTCCAGAGAACCACCGGTCATCATAATTCCTAATTTTCGTTCTGTGGCATCTTTACCATCAAGTACTCCTACGATTTCTCCTTGATAGATTACCGCAATCCGGTCCGCCAGGTTCATGACCTCATCCAACTCAAGGGAAACTAATAATACCGCCTTATTGTTCTCCCGTTGCTCTAACAGTCTTTTATGCACAAATTCGATGGCACCAACATCTAATCCACGTGTGGGCTGTGCCGCAATCAATAACGGGGGATCTTTATAGAATTCCCGGGCAATGATGGCTTTTTGCTGATTCCCGCCGGAAAGAGAACCGGCGGCAACATTTTCGTCGGGAGTTCGCACATCAAATTCTTCAATTAAGGTTTTTCCGTGTTGGTGGATTGCATCGTAATTCATAATTCCCTTTTTTGCAAACGGTGGGCAATAGTGAAATCCTAAAATAAGATTTTCCGCCAAGGTACTCTGAAGAATCAAACCCCTTTTATGTCGGTCTTCGGGAATATGTCCCACACCCGCTTCGATGACTTTCCTGGGTTTGGCGCCGGTAATATCCGCACCACACAACGTCACCTTTCCACCGGCTGTTTTCGTTAGGCCTGTCAGCGCTTCTACCAGTTCCTTTTGTCCATTTCCATCCACCCCAGCGATGGCCAACACTTCCCCGGCTCGCACTTGGAAGGAAACCCCTTTCACTGCGTCCAGCTTTCTGTGATCTTTTACTACCATGTTCTCAACGGATAGAATCACATCTCCTGTCTCTTTTTCGTTTTTATCTGACGTAAGTTTCACTTCACGTCCCACCATCATTTCCGCCAATTCATCTACATTGGTATCTCTTGTGAATAGTGAATTGACAATCTTCCCTCGCCGGATGACGGTTACACGATCGCTCATGTTCAGCACTTCCTTCAGCTTATGGGTAATCAAGATAATGGATTTCCCTTCCTCCGTCAGCTTCCGGAGAATCACCCCCAGCTCATCAATCTCCTGGGGTGTCAGTACGGCAGTGGGTTCATCTAAGATTAACACCTCCGCCCCTTTATACAGCGCTTTCAGAATCTCAACTCGTTGAGCCAGGCCTACCGATATGTCTTCAATCAAAGCATTGGGGTCTACCTTCAGTCCAAATTGATCGGAAACCTTCTGAACCCTGTCAATGGCTTCCTCCATATCCAGCTTCCAACCCTTCCATTTGCTTGGCTCGTTGCCTAATATAATGTTTTCCGCTACTGTAAAATTTTCTACCAACATAAAATGCTGGTGAACCATTCCGATTCCCAGCGCGATGGCCGCGTTCGGCCCCTTAATATCTACTTTCTTTCCGTGATAGTAGATTTCTCCGGAGGTCTGCTGATATAGTCCGTACAAAATGTTCATCAACGTGGTTTTTCCGGCTCCGTTTTCCCCCAACAGAACATGGATTTCTCCTTTTTCCAAGTCGAAATCCACCCGATCATTGGCAACGGTTCCCGGAAATATCTTGGTGATGTTTTTCATTTCCACTACTTTTGCCAACCGCGATTCCACCTCCCTCTATTCTAAAAAATATGATTGCGAATATTCAAGAATTAAGCTCATTTATTATTACTGGCACCATAAACAAGCTTAATTCCTGATCCTTGCCACTTATTCTTTCAGACTCACATAAGGTCAGGCAGAAGCCTGACCTTATGTGTTGACCATTTTGTTCGCTTTAACTATTCAATCGAGAACTCTGCAAAGGTGGCTGCATCGAAGGGAACCACAAACTCTGCATCCAATATTCTTGTCTTCCAAGCATCGATTTCTGCGGCAACATCCTCCGGAAGATTGCCGGCATTGTCTCCTACACCAATTCCTTCATCCACAAGGGAGAATACATAGTTTCCACCTTCGAAGGTGCCACTTACTACACTCTCAATGGCTTTATAGGTGGCATTGTCAACTCGTTTAATCATGGAGCATAGTACGTGTTCCGGATCTAATCCGGATTGATCCTGGTCAACACCGATTGCCCAGAAACCTTGTTCGCCAGCCGCCTGGATAACCCCAATACCACAACCTCCGGAAGCATGATAAATTACATCCGCACCCAGCTTATTTTGAGCCAGTGCGTTCTCTTTTCCAAGAGCTGCATCACTGAAAGACTGGGTATAGTTTACCAGAACTTGTGCATCCGGCTTAACAGCCTGAACACCGGCCTCAAATCCATATTGGAATTTTTCGATGGTGGGCAACTGAATGCCGCCCACAAAACCGATGATGTCGGATTCGCTCAGCATGGCTGCTGCCACTCCCACCAAGAAGGAGCCTTCCTGCTCATTAAAGGTCAGGTTTAACAAATTCGGCCCTTGGGCATCCACAGAGTCAATCAACGCAAAGGCTTGATCCGGGTACTGATCCACGCCTTGCTGAGTGGCTTCTGCCATCAAGAATCCATTACATACAATCAGAGCAGCGCCTGCTTCTACTGCCGCCGCGATATTCGGGAGATAATCATCGGAGCTAGCAGACTCTATAACCTGGATTTGCACTCCCAGTTCGTCTCTTGCACGTTCAAATCCTGCCCAAGCAGAGTCATTGAAGGACTCGTCGCCCAAACCACCGGTGTCAGTAATGAGAACCACCAAGGGTCCTTCCTCAACCGCAGGTTCTTCTCCACCACCGCCACAAGCTACCATGCTCATAACGAGAACCAGACAAAGTAAAATCGCTAATACTTTTTTCATTTTGTTCCTCCTCTTACACTTGAAGTAATAATATAATCATATTATAAAGTATCCTATGGTCAAAATAAAGACCTTTCCCAAGTTTTCCCCATTATTCATACAGCTCTGGACGCCGGTGCTTCAACAAGGGAAGCTGCTCCCTCACTTCCTGCAGCCGTTCCCAATCCAGTTGTCCATATATAATGCATTCCTCCTGGGCCGCCATCTCCAATACCTGTCCCCAGGGATCAATAATACAGGATCCGCCATATGCCTGATAAGGGCCTTCCAAATCACGAGACGGAGAACAGGCCAACACATATACCTGGTTATCCAATGCCCTGGCACGAAGAGAAATCTCCCAGTGAGCTTCTCCCGTGGGCACACTGAATGCCGCCGGAAGAATGATGACTTGGGCTCCGGATAATGCCATCTTACGAAACAGCTCCGGAAATCGAACATCGTAACAAATGGCCAATCCTATTTTTCCGAATTTCGTGTCGATTATCGTAGTCGAATCTCCCGGTGTTAATGTT
>CAYVFH010000024.1:0-14585 GCA_964450985.1 uncultured Oscillospiraceae bacterium
GAACATGATAACATCACCGTAATCTGTATTAAAGTGTAAGGGGGATCGTGTTTCATGAGTAGCAGAATTCTTGCCGGAAGATATGAATTATTAGAGCGAATTGGAGATGGGGGAATGGCCGTGGTGTATAAAGCACGATGCCGTCTCTTAAACCGATATGTGGCCATTAAAATCTTGAAGCCGGAGTTTATCAAGGACTTAAAATTTATTGATAATTTTAAGAGGGAGTCTCAGGCGGCTGCCAGTCTTTCTCACCCCAATATTGTTAACATTTTCGATGTTGGAAAAGAAGGGAATATCCATTACATTGTGATGGAACTGGTGGAAGGCCCGGTGCTGAGCGAACTTATTAAGAATAAAGGACCAATGGAGTGGCGTCAAGCGGTGGAAATCATGAAGCAAATGGCCTCTGCCCTCAGCTTGGCTCATAAGAATCATATTATCCATCGAGATGTAAAACCCCAAAACATTTTAATCACAGAGGATGGCGTCCCCAAGTTGGCGGATTTTGGCATTGCCAAGGCGGTCAATGCATCCACCTTGGTGGGTGCCACCGGTACGGTAATGGGTTCGGTTCATTACTTCTCTCCGGAACAAGCCCGTGGTGGCTATGTGGATGAAAAATCCGACATCTATTCCTTGGGCATTGTTCTATATGAACTATTGACAGGTCGTGTTCCCTTTGATGGGGAGAACCCGGTAAACGTGGCTTTGATGCATATCAATGAAGAAATGACCCCCCCTAGTCAGCTGGTGAACGGTATTCCGCCTCAGCTGGAGCAGGTAGTGATGAAGGCTACCAAGAAGTATCAAACCGAGAGGTATTCCAATGCGGATGAAATGTTGGAAGCACTCGAAAACGTGGAACATATTCATAGCATATTAGGGAAGTTGATATACACCGGAACTCGACAAGAAGGAGCCGGCTCTCCCGATATGGGAGGGCAGGACCATTTCTTGGAGAATCCGGGGGACGGGAACCAAAAAAAGGGTGGCATGAAGTCGGATAAAGAAAAAAATACGGGTGGAAATAAAAAGAAAAGATGGAACCAATCCAAGACGTTGGCCATATTGCTAGCCTTGATTATTGCATTGCCTTTAAGCTTTGGAATCTATCAATTGATTGCAAATGGCGGAGTGGGAGCCAAGGAATTTGAAATGCCGGATTACACGGGCATGCTTTTGGAAGAAGTGGAAACTATGGCGGGGGAATCCGGCTTAAAGGTAGAAACCGGGGATATCGTCTACAGCGATGAACATGAAGAGGGGCGAGTGGTATCCCAGACTCCTGCGCCTACAACAAAGGTGAAAGAGGGAGGAACGGTCACCGTCAACTTGTCACGGGGTTCGCGAGAGGGAACGGTACCCAATATTGTAAGCAAAACTTATCAAGATGCGGTGTTTTTCCTGGAGAAATATGGCTATAAAGTGGGATCCGTCAGCTATGAGAATGCCAATCAGCCGGAAGGTCTGGTATTGAAGCAAAGTCCTGCCGGTGGAGAGGAAGCTGCTCCGGGAAGCTTTGTAAACTTTGTAGTGAGCTTGGGGGTTTCGGAGAGCCAAGCCATCGTTCCCCTTTTGGTAGGGATGACGGAGTCGGATGCAACGGAGGCACTCCAGGCGGTGAATCTCACATTGGGAGATGTGACCATTGAGAAGAATGATACCGTGGCAGAGGGCCTGGTTTTCTGGCAAAGCCAAGGAGCGGATACTGTGGTGCAAGGAGGGACATCGATTGATGTGAAGATTAGCGGAGTTCCGGAGGATCCCAATGCGTCCTATTCCATCCCGCTGTATGTAGATTTTACCCCGGCTTCGAATGAAGTCTTCTATTTGACCATCGTGATTTCCGACGAGAGTGGTACTCACAATGTTTTATCCAATGCCCAAAGGGCAAAGAGTGATGGTGGGGGCACTGTGACCTTATCCGGAGTGGGAGAGGGTACGGTAGCCGTCATCTTTGATACCACCGAGGTTGCCCGTTATCAGGTAAATTTCCGAACGGGAGAATTGTTTTAGATGGAAGGGAAAATCATTCGGGGAGTGGGGGGATTCTACTTCGTAAGACCGATAGACGGTGGCGAAGAAGTTCCATGTAGGGCTCGAGGCATATTCAAGAAGCAGGGCATCACCCCCATGGTGGGGGATCGGGTGGAATGGAGTCTTCTTGAGGATGGAACAGGCATAGTAGAAAAAATCAAACCCAGATGCAATTGGTTTGTACGACCACCCATTTCCAATGTGGATACTCTTTTGGTGGTCATGTCCTTTCATAAGCCCCGCTATAATCTGTTGATCTTGGACCGGCTGCTGGTGATGGCAGAAAAAGGGGAAACGGATGCCAAGATTTTGATGAACAAGGTGGATTTGGCCACCAATGAGGACATACAAAGTATTCGGGCAATTTATGAAAACACATATCCTTGTTTTCTAGTGAATGGGTTGACAGGAGAAGGCTTGGAAGAAATAAAGGCTGGTTTAAAAGGTTCCTCTGCCGCCTTGGTGGGGCCTAGTGGTGTGGGGAAATCCACCCTATTAAATGACTTATTACCGGGGGCTTCGGCTTCCGTGGGTGAAATTAGCACGAAAACCGAGAGAGGAAAGCATACCACGAGGCACGTGGAAATATTCTCCATTCAAGAGGATACCGATTTATTTGACACCCCTGGGTTCACCTCCTTTGACACCGTAGGGGAGGAGCCCCGTGAATTGGCCTCCTGTTATCCGGAGATGGGTAAATGGTCTTCTCAGTGTCGATTTCAGGATTGCCAGCACTTGAATGAACCGGGGTGTAAGGTTCGGGAAGCTATGGAGGAGGGCAGTTTGCCCGGAAGTCGTTATGAGTCCTATCGTCAGCAGATGGAGGAACTGATAACAAAGGAGAAAAACAAGTATTCTTAAGTAACGGGATTTTTCGGGAAGCGAAGGGAGATACCATCATGAACCAATTAGCACCCTCCATCTTGTCTGCAGATTTTTCCAGACTGGGAGAAGAAGTAAAAGCCATTGAAACTGGCGGTGCACATCTCATTCATGTAGATGTAATGGATGGCCATTTTGTGCCAAATATCAGCTATGGGGCCACGGTGATGAAGTCTTTAAACGGCAAGACATCCCTACCTTATGATGTACACCTGATGATTGAAAACCCGGATCAATTTGTGGAGGACTTTGTCACACCTCAAACGGAATACATTACCATACATCAAGAGGCGGTGCGGCATTTAAACCGAAGCATACAGTGGATTCATTCCCATGGAGTAAAGGCGGGGGTTTCTATCAATCCAGCTACTCCATTGGTGTTTCTTGAGAATATACTTTCAGATGTAGAGCTGGTTCTCATCATGTCTGTGAATCCCGGATTTGGTGGGCAAAAGCTAATCCCGGACTGCCTGGACAAAGTGAAGAAGTTGCGGGAATGGAGAAAACAGAAGGGATATGGGTTTCAAATTCAGATGGACGGTGGCATTACCTTGGAAAACCTGGACCAAGTCTTGGAAGCCGGTGTGGACATTGTAGTAGCGGGTTCCGCCATATTCCATACCAAGGATATAGAGAGTATCACTCGCGAGTTTGTGAAGAAGTTGAACGGCTGATGTGACACGGTAAAAGAATAGGGCCTTCCCCATTAGAGGGGGAGGTTTTTTATTGGAAAGAGAGGTGTCGCTTATTGACGATTGACGGCGGGGAAGGAGAAGTTATACTTAAAATATGGTAAAATATGGAAAATATAACTCGAAAATTACATGGTCTCATCATGGAAAACCCTTCATCGGCATTTTATTGATGGTCTTCGCCGTCTTGGGATTCCTGTATTGGGAGAAGGAGGGGAGACAACAGTACCAAGAAGTAACGGTTCTCATGTCCGCCCGCCCTATCATGGAGGGACAAGTGATGCATTCCCAAGATATCAAAGCAGTGTCCTTGAACCGCAGTCTGGTGATAGAAGGGGCCTTGTCACCTCACGAGGCGAATTCGTTGATCGACAAAGAAGCCATTCAATATATCCCGGGGAATATGGTGTTGGTCTCCCAATATTTCACAGAGAAACGATCATTTCTTCCGAAAGGGCTGTCCTTGTTTACCATACCGGCTCATTGGATTTATTCCCGGAGCAGCACCTTGCGCCAAAAGGATTGGGTTGATTTTTACGACCGAAATGGAGAGGTTCATTTCGGATGTTACCAGGTGGCTTTTGTGAAGACCGGCGAAGAAGAAGAAGTTCAAAGTGTGAATCCATCCGGGGGCCCCCTCTCCATCATGGAAAGAAATCAGAGTACAGGACTGATTCATCATATTGAAGTTCTTTGTTCCATCGAAGACTATGGTCAGCTATATCGTCATGTTTCGGAAGAGGGAGGCCAGTTTCTTATCGTGCAACGGGAGGAGGAATGAGATGTACATTACCTTTCATGGAACGGATCACAAAGTGGGCACTACCTTGTTGGCGCAAACCACAGCAGAGTGGTATGCACAAAACCGGCCCAAAAACAAGATACTGCTGGTAGCATTCAACCGAAGAAGGAGTTGCGATTTTATAAGAGAAGCCCCCCCATCTCTGGAAACATTCCGTGTACCGGAGGAAGGGGCCACACCTTCACCAGAACAGCTGTTTCGCCGATTTCAAGTGCAAGGGAATTTGTATGTGATGGCGGGACTGGAACAGGAGTGGAATGATCGGCGCTATTTTCCTAGTTATGTAGAGAGTGTTTTGGATAAAGCCCACCGTTATTTCCAGGTAATCATTGCGGATACGGGATGTGACCTGGATAGTGGTCTCGCCTTGGGGGCATTACAGCATCCCGGTTGTCATGTGCTGGTTACCACACAGAATGAAGGAGCCCTGGCCAGGTGGGAAGAGCAGAGAGTATTGTACCAGCAAATGGAAATTTCCTTTTTCATGGCAATTCTAAATAAATATCACAAAGACCATCCTCTATCCCTTTCTTATGTTATGGAAAGATTGGAGGAGATTCAGGGGCTATGGATTAATGTACCCTTTGCTCCGGACGGATACCGGGCGGAATGGGAAAAGAGAAGCTTATTGAGTTATCATCATCGGGCATGTCATCGGCAACTAAAACTATTAGTGAGCTATTTTAACTTGTGGGAAGAGAGGCAAGCACAATGAATCGAGAAGAATTCTATTTGGAGGACCAATTGCATGGTCCTTTGAAAGAAATGGAAGACTCTCATTTTTATAGGCCGTTTTACGAAACCTGCTCCGCGGCCCAAGAAGCTTTTCAAAAACAGTGGGAAGAGTCGGGAGAATTTATGGAAGAGCTTTTGGACATACAGAAGAAGGCCATTATGGGATATCCAAGAGAAGTGGACTATTTCTTAAATCGCATCCGGGCTTTCGCCAAGGAGGAGGGAAAGGAACAGGTGCCATTTCCCCCCTGGTATGAGGATCTGTTCCAAGGAATTTATCATGAAAACTGGGGGATGGGTCCTCTGGCTCAATGGTTTTCCTCTGCATTTCATGATTCCGGATCAGCCAAGGTTATTGGGGATCGTATCTACTTCTTGGAAAACGGAAGAATGGTACTGAAAGAACAGAAGTTGGGGGCTTCCAGAAGAGCTCAGTTAATTCGTGCCTTGCTGCTTTTAAAGCCTGGCGAGAGGCTGACTCAAGATTTCCATGAGCTATATCTGATTGATGGTACACGGGTGACCATCTTCAAAGGGGACTTGGTAAAACCCAATCAGGATGTGATTGTTTTTCGAAGATATATTATACCCCGCTATACTTTTGAGGAGCAGAGCCAACGAGGAACCATTCCCAAGGCGGCCATTCCCTTGTTTTATAACATGGTACAACTCGGTTTCAATGTTGCGTTCCTAGGAGCAGTAAGAACCAGTAAAACCACATTTTTATCCACTTGGCAAAGCCATGAGGATCCAGGCCTGGAAGGAGTCCTGCTGGAAACGGACCCGGAGATTCCCCTACACCGATTGATGCCGGAAGCTCCGGTGATCCAACTATTGGCAGACCAGGAGAGGCTAACGGGGATTACTAAGAATTTAATGAGAAGCGATGCGGACTACATTATTATGGGGGAAGCGAGAGAAGGGGTTGCTTTGGATACCCTTCTGCGGATTACCAGTAAGGGCACCCGGCGAGTAAAAATCACATATCATTGTGGAGAGCCCAAAAAATTTCCTTATGATGTGGCCGCAGAGATTGTTCGCTCATTAGGAGGAGACATTGAATTTTTTGCCCGGAGAGTGGCGGGTGCCTTTGATTTTCTTTTCCATTTTGTGCAATTGAAGGACAAAAATCAAAAGCGACTCAATAGTATTTATGAAATGAGCTATGACTCAGGAGCAAACCAAATTCATTTTCGTTCCATCTGTCGTTATCATCCGGTATTGGATCGCTGGACTTTCTATAACCAGGTGGGGGAGGAGAAGCAAGAAAAGGCAGTGCTGGAAGCACCGGAAGCATGGGCCTCCTTTTGTGAGAATTTGAAGAATCTTGCCATGGAAACAGGAGGTGTGCGGTGAGAGATGAGCTTTCTCTAGTGGTAGTTGTCTTGTTGATGCTTGCTTGGACTATGGGGGTACTTTTGATTTTCGGGAAATCCATATACTACGGCTACATCGAGTATAGAATGCGGAGAAGATTGCGAGAAGAAAGAAAGCGGGAAGAATCGGACCCCGGATTCATTCGCGAGTTGCGGATGCTCTTGGAGACTTCTTGGGGTTATAGTGGTTCACCCATGGTCTTTCTTATTCTCATTGGCCTTCTGAGTGCATTGGTAGCGATACCTGCTATTTCATATTATGGGTGGCTTCCGGGGGCTATGGCAGGCTTGTTGACTCTGGGGTTTCCATTTCTCCATCTTTTTCTCAAATTAGAGAATATGAGAAATCGGGTGAGTCAGGATGGAGAGGTTTTCATGGGAGATTATTTGGCCAACTATCGAGCCACCCATGGAGATGTGTTAGAAGCTATGGCTCGCATGACTGATAAAAATCCCGGGAAGGGCACATTGGAGGCTTTCCTGTTACGCATGTTATTCCAAGTGCGGAATCAACCAACGGCACAGACCGTAAAGGCGGCCCAAAAACAATTCTGCTATGCGGTAAATACCAACTGGGCAGATATGTTTGTTTACAATGTTGGAGTTGGAATCTTAACGGGAGAAAACATTTCACTGGCGCTGGAGGATATTTTCATCCAGCTGAGAGAAGGAAGGACATTGATGGAAAAAAGAAAGCGACTCAACAGTGAAGCCGCGCGAATGGTGCTGTTTCTCGTTCCTGGCATGTATATTATTACGGTGTTATCATCCCTAACTTTTATTGGGCTGGAATGGGAAGAATACTTGCGACATCAATTTATGACCCCCCAGGGGTTTCTCTTGCTCTTAGCCATGGTGGCACTGTTTTTCATCAATGTGCTATTAACCGAAGCGGTTCGCCACCAACCGCTGGATTTCTGAAGAGGATGCGACATGATGATTGAGTGGGCATTTTTAATGATATGGGGAGTGGGCATTCTTATTCTTTTCAAAGGGAAAAAGGAAACGCTTCTGCGTAAAAGGTTGGAGGATTTGAAAAGTCAGAGCCAGACGAAAGTGCATCAACATCCCCTGTTAAAAAAACGAAGATTCCAAAAAATGGAACGGGAGATTGCCCGAGATATGGCATTTTTGAGAAACCTTCTATTATTGAGAAGCGGCAGTGTTTTAAGTGTGGATTATGTGTTGACCCGACTTGCCTTCCGGGAAGGTCCTTTGAAACCGGCGTACTTAGCCATGTTGAGTCATCAAAGGCTAAACCGAAAACAAAAAGCGTTGGAGGCATTTTCATCCCATGTCCAAGTCCCCATTGCAAGAGAATTAGCAGGACTTCTACTCCAGTGGGATGAACTGGAGAGTACGGTAATATCTGAAATTCTCACATCCCATCAGAAGACACTGCGGGATATTCGAATGACTCAACAGACACGAAGGGATGAAACCATTAGTGATTTAATATATCTTCCGGCGGTATTCAATGTGCTGATTATTTGTGTGAACTTTATTTATATATCCTATTACATCAACCAACAGGAGGTGTTCCATCTGCTGTTTTCACCTTTATAACCCAGAAAAAAGTTTTGTTATTGAATGAAGAAAAGGAGAAAGAAATCATGAAACAAATTATTGTGCTGGTAGCTATGATTGCGTTGGGGGTAGCCATTGCAGCCGTTATTCAAGGGTTTGGTGCTGTGGCCGGCGACCTGGGAGCAGAAGCCATGGCAAAAATTACATCCTCAGCCATTATGGACTAGGAGAATCCACCTTGAAGCAATTCATCGTACTGATTGCCATGATTGCCCTGGGCATTGTTATTTATCAACTTGTAGCTGGATCGGGAGATCATTCTATTCTCTCGGGTATGAGTCGATGCTGGGAGGAAATGGTATCTTGGCGCAATGAGTTCCCCGGAGAAAATCCATGAAGCAGTTCATCGTATTGACAGCTATTCTCCCGCTGTTACTGGTGCTGATGTTGCAGTTCGTGTATGAGCAAAAGAATCTGGCAGTGACGCAACAAATACAGACCATTGTTTATGGTGCCAAAGAGGAGGCTCGGTTGATGGGATACTTCTCCCCTGAATTAATGGAAGAAACCCGGGTTGCATTGATGAACCTTACCGGTGTGGAGGAGGTCTCTTTTTATTCTCCCCAGGAAGCACCGCTGAAAAGGTATTCTTTGGGAGAAAACCGTTTTATCGATTATCGAATTGAAGTTTCCTTGGGAGATGTAATGGCGGGAGGGGAATTTTTCATTCCCGCCTCAAAAAACAAGTATACCTATGTGTTGGAGGGATATACACCCAGTGAGTATCTGGACTGAATCTATTTTCCGCCTTGTAATGGAGAAGGCCGGGAGAGGAAGCTCCCCATGAAGATTTTTATCGTATTCTTAGGGTTTCTGCTGATGGGCATTCACTTTCTATGCTTTCAACAAGAACTGGGCAAGTATCTCTTGCTTCAAGAAACACTGAAACAAACAGCAGAGGAGTGTGCCATTCAAGCCGCCCTATTAATTGAAGAAGAGACTTTGCTGGAGGGTTCCTTTGTTTTCGTGAAGAACCAACAGGATTCCCAAGAATATTTCCAACAGGTATGCCACAAGATGGGGTTGCCCCCAACCAGCCATATGACCTTGGAGTATGAAGACGATCTTGTGGGATACCGGGAAGATAACGAAAAAGAATATCCACGAGTGACGGCCAAGGTTGAGGTGCCGCTAGGGCACCTTTTCAGAACAAGTCCTTTTCGAAATTTGGTGATTATAAGGAGCTCTTGTTATGAAGTGATGTGATGGGATGAAGAGAACTTCCGTTGTCTTCTGAAGGTGTTGAGTGTATAATGGATAGCGGAGGTGTCATCATGAAAATAAGATTTTGCGGCGCGGCAGAAGGCGTCACCGGGTCCTGTCATTGGATTACCACGGAGAACCATCAAGTGTTACTGGATTGCGGACAATTTCAAGGAGGTAAAGCGGAAGAAGCCTTAAACTATGAGGAATTTTGTTTTAGCCCGCCGGAGATTGACTGCGTCATATTAAGCCACCCTCACATTGATCATTGCGGAAGACTTCCGCTATTGGTGAAGAGGGGGTTTAAAGGCCCCATCTATTGTACGGATGCCGCGGCAGACCTCTTGGATGTGATGCTGAAAGATTCGGCATATATTCACGAAAAGGAAGCGGAGTGGAAAAACGAGAAAGCGGAGCGGGCCGGTAAAGAGTATCGAATGGAACCCCTATACACCATTGACGATGCCATGGAGGCCCTGACACTGGTGAAGCCGGTAATGTATGATGAACTGGTGGAAATCAATGAGGATATGAAAATTGTTTTCAATGAGGCAGGGCATATTTTGGGCTCAGCCATTGTTGAACTGTGGGTAGACGATCAAGAACCAAAGGGACAAAGGATTTCAAAAATTGTATATTCCGGAGACTTGGGAGTGGAGAACAGACCTCTTCTCAGGAATCCGAAAAAAATCAAAAAAGCGGATTTTCTCATCATGGAAGCCACTTATGGGGATAGGCTTCATCCGGAGAATTCCAGCAGTGTAGATGAGCTTCTGGATATCGTCCTAAAAACCATCAAAAGAGGAGGCAATGTAATCATACCTTCCTTTGCGGTAGGGCGCACCCAGGAACTTATTTTTGAGTTCAATCGATTTTACGAGCAACATCCCGAAGCCCAAAAGACGCTGGATGATGTGATGGTATATGTGGATTCTCCCATGGCTACTACGGCTACTGAGGTATTTCGAAAGAATGCGCAAGTCTTTGACGAGGAGACCCGGGAATATATTATGAAGGGAGACAATCCCTTAGACTTCAAGAACTTGAAATTCACCCGCTCGGCGGATGAATCCAAATATTTAAATCAAGATACCAAACCCAAGGTCATTATATCGGCCAGCGGAATGTGTGAAGCAGGAAGAATTCGTCACCATCTTAAGCACAACCTGTGGGATGGAAAGAACAGTGTTATATTTGTGGGATATCAAGCCCAGGGGACACTGGGACGAAGAATTCTGGAAGGGGCCAAGGAAGTCACCTTATTCGGAGATCAAATTCGGGTAAATGCAGAGATTTATAATCTAGAGGGATTTTCAGGCCACGCAGACCGGGATGGTTTATTGGCTTGGCTTTCTGCCTTTCAGCAAGAGCCGAAAAAAATATTCTTGGTTCACGGAGAGCAGGAGTCCAAGGAATCCTTTGCGCAATACATAAAGGAAAAGCTGGGGTATGATGCGATCCCGATACAAGGTGATAGCGAATATGAGCTGGATACCAACGAATTCACCACCCTGGAGCAAACCTGGAGAGACATTGTGGATCATGATACCATGAATGATATCCGCAAAAGAGTAAACGAAGTCCACGATACCTTAAACGGGATATTTGCAGACCCCAATTTAATTGTGGGTAAGGAAATGGAAGCCCAGAGAATCATAGAAATGAATAATTTGCTGTTGTCGCTGGAGAAAGATGCGGTAAATCTTCGTTCCCTGGTAGGAGAGAACCACAACAATAATATTGAAGTGCCTGAAGGAAGTGTGGCGCAAACTGAGGGAAAACAATAGGTTAGAAAAGGAAATGAGGGATGGGAAATACTGAAGTAATCGTCATTGGTGTGGCCGGAGGAACCGGCAGCGGGAAAAGCACCATGATCAATCGTATTAAGAAGGAATTTAATGAACAGATTACCATCTTAAGCCATGACTTCTATTATCGGGATCATAGCAATCTGTCCTTTGAAGAAAGAGCGGCTTTGAACTACGATCACCCCAATTCATTTGAAACGGATTTGATGATTCAACACATTCATCAGTTGAAACGGGGGGAGGCGGTGTATCGGCCTGTTTATGATTTCACCATTCACAATAGGACCTCAGAAACAGTATGTGTAGAACCGGCTAAGGTGATCATTGTTGAGGGGATTCTTATTTTTGAAAACCGAGAACTGTTGGACACCTTTGACATTAAAATTTTTATCGACACGGATGCAGATGTTCGCATTATTCGGAGAATCCTTCGGGATGTTCGGGAGAGAGGACGAAGTTTGGAGTCGGTGATTAGTCAGTATATGACTACGGTGAAGCTGATGCACGAACAGTTCGTAGAACCCAGTAAAAAGTATGCGGATGTCATCGTTCCGGAAGGTGGATACAATACGGTGGCTCTGCAGATGATTAACCATAGAATACAAGCCCTGTTGGATGAAAGAGGTCTCAAAGCAACTTCCAAAGATTAATGAGTGGTTAAAACCGGATTCGTTACCCACATTGACTGAATTGACTGAAAAGATTTACTATTTGAGACGAGGTAAACTTTCCGGTCGGGATCTACCCGGATATGTTATAATATTAACTGGTCAGCTATACAGGTTATAGTATTAACGAATATGGAGGAACGAAATGCTTAGAGATGCTTTGCCAAAAGTAACGATGCCTTTGCCTGGCCCGAAAGCCCAGGAAGTAATCAACAGAAGGGCGGAATGTATGCCCAATGCCATTAAGTGTGGATACCCTTGTGTGATATCCAGAGGCGAAGGGGCTATGTTTGAGGACGTAGACGGAAACATTTTTCTGGACTGGATTGGTGGTGTGGGAGTTTTGAATATTGGATATTCTCATCCCGCCCTTATCGATGCCGTAAAAGAGCAGTCCGAAAAATATTTTCACGCCATGATGAATATTACCACTCATGAGCGTTATGTGGAATTTGCAGAAATGATTAATCAAATTGCCCCGGTGAAGGGTGACAAGAAAAAGACCATGTTTGTCAATTCCGGAGCGGAAGCCGATGAAAATGCGGTGAAGATTGCAAAAAGCTATACAGGCCGACCGAATATCATTGTTTTTACGGGTGCGTTTCATGGTAGAACCATGTTGACCATGACTATGACCGGAAAGAAGGCCTATGCCATTGGAATGGGTCCATTCCCGGACGGAGTGTACCGGGCGGAATTCCCCAATGTATATCGTCGACCCAAGGGCATGACCGAAGCAGAAGCGGTTCAATATTATATTGATAAGTTGGAAAGTGTGTTTATCGAAGGATCACCGGCGAAAGATGTAGCCGCCATTG
The DNA here is from genome assembly GCA_964450985.1 of uncultured Oscillospiraceae bacterium. Classification (GTDB taxonomy): domain Bacteria; phylum Bacillota; class Clostridia; order Peptostreptococcales; family Anaerovoracaceae; genus JAAZGD01. The sequence continues at coordinate 12,612 of CAYVFH010000024.1, forward strand.
TGTTTGAACCGGTTCAGGGAGAAGGCGGGTTTGTACCGGCCCCCATGGAATGGGTGAAGGCCGTTCGAAAGATATGCGATGACCACGGAATCATGATGGTTTGTGATGAAGTGCAAACAGGTTGGGCAAGATCCGGCCGAATGTTTGTTTCCAACTATTATGAAGATGCTGGATGCCCACCGGACATTTTAGTAACCGCCAAATCCATTGCAGGTGGACTCCCATTGTCCGCAGTCACTGCCAGAAAAGAAGTAATGGACGGTGTGGTAGGTGGGACCATTGGGGGAACTTACTGTGGAAATGCAGTAGCTTGTGCTTCCGGAATGGCTCTATTGGATGTCATGATGAAAGAAGATTATCCGGCAAAAGCCATGAAGATTGCTGAACGTTGCATGAGTAAGTTCAATCAGTGGAAAGAAAAATATGAAGTAGTGGGAGATGTCCGAGGCGTGGGAGCCATGATGGGTGTAGAGTTTGTCAAGAACAAGGACACCAAGGAACCCAATTCAGAGATCGTCACCGCTATTGTAAATGCAGCGGTACAGAAGGGATTGCTTTTGGAAGGAGCCGGAACTTATAACAATGTAATCCGATTCCTATGCCCGCTATGTGTAACGGATGAACAGCTGGAAGCAGGCTTAGCCATTTATGAAGAAGTGTTGGATGAACTAGCGAAGTAGCTTCAGAATTGTTGGAATGGAACGATCTATCAGAGTCTTCCGAGGGCAGTGACCAAGGTTGCGAAAAAGCTGTGTGCAAGCTTTTGCTTGCACACACTTTTGTATCATAGAATAATCAAAAGTGAGGAGGAGGAAATATGAGTGACTTCAAAGAATTGGCCCCGGTATTGGAGAAATATGGCAAGATTCCGGGCAGTTTGATCACCATCCTTCAGAAAGCGCAAGACATTTACGGATATCTTTCCAAAGACACCATCGAGTATATAGCCCAGGCTACCGGCATCAAGCCGGCCAAAATATACGGGGTGGCCACTTTTTATGCTCAATTCCGACAAGAGCCCATTGGAAAATATCTCATTATGATGTGCAAGGGAACCGCATGTCATGTGAATGGCGCAGATCTGATTGAAGAGGCTGTCACAGAACACCTGGGGATAAAGGACGGAGAAACTACAGAAGACGGCATTTTTACCCTCAACAATGTGGCTTGCTTGGGATGCTGTTCATTGGCGCCTGTCATGATGGTGAAAAGCATCGAAGGAGATGAAACCTATGGGAATCTCACCAAGGATACTGTAAAAGCCATCCTGGATGAAATCAGATGCAGGAATCAGGAGGTGCAAGCCGTATGAAAATTATAATCGGACAAGGAAGCTGTGGAATTGCCACCGGCGCGAAAAAAACGGCATCGGAATTTGAAAAACAAATTCACGATCGAAGTCTTGATATACAAGTGGGGATTACCGGCTGTGTGGGAACTTGTTATTTAGAACCTATCGTGGATATTTATGATGACGATAACCATCTGACGCGGTACGTGAAAGTGCAACCTCAGGATGTGACAAATATTATGGACAGCCATTTTTCCTGTCAGTTGGGGAAAGATTCTTCCCACTGTATTACCAGACTGGATGAGGAAGTTATCGAAAAACAAAAGCGGGTTGTCCTAAGGAACTGCGGCCTCATCAACCCGGAGGATATTACGGAATACATAGCATTGGGCGGATACCAAGCTGTCAATAAGGTGTTGTCAGAAATGACACCGGCTGATGTGATCGAAGAAATGAAAATCTCCGGTTTGCGTGGCAGAGGCGGTGCGGGATTTCCCACTTGGTTTAAATGGAATGCGGCGCTTTCCAGTCCGGGCAAGGAAAAATATATGGTGTGTAATGCCGACGAAGGGGACCCGGGGGCTTTTATGGACCGTTCCGTCTTGGAAGGAGACCCTCACTCTTTGATTGAAGGGATGATTATCGGAGGATATGCTATTGGTGCCAACCAGGGTGTCATATAT
>CAYVFH010000025.1:0-12648 GCA_964450985.1 uncultured Oscillospiraceae bacterium
TTTCGAATTATCAATTAAGTGATCGTTATTATGGCGGTTCAGAAAAAAAGGTTGGAATTCTGATCAATGGTTCTCCCTATATGCTGAAGTTTCAGAAGAAGACAGCTTTCGGCAAGCGTAACAACCATATTTCCGAATATATTGGTTCTCATGTGTTTGCATTGATGGGTATTCCATCTCAGGAGACATATTTGGGGACTTATAAAGGAGAAGAGGTAGTGGCTTGCAAAGATTTTATTGAGCCCGGAGCTCAGTTTGTGCCGTTCAACGATGTTGGAGAGAGTTCGCTGGATCAAGATAAAGAACGATATCAATACTCCTACGAAGACATTATGATAATGCTTCGGGACAACACTAAGTTGACGCAAGTGAAAGAAACGATCCATTCTTTTTGGGGAATTTATATTGTAGACGCACTACTTGGTAATTTTGACAGGCATGGCAGCAACTGGGGCTTTATTAAGAAAAACAATGCCTACTCACTGGCTCCTGTTTTTGATAACGGTTCATGTTTGTTTCCAAACATGTTGGATGAAGACGAGATGAACGCTGTTATAGGTTCTACTTCGGAAACTCAAAAAAAGGTTTTTACATTTCCGACTTCTCAAATCATGCTGAACGGCAAGAAAAGTTCATATTACGAAGTCATCCATAGCGGTGCATTCCCTGAGTGCAATCTGGCTCTTCGGTCGGTGTATGAGAAACTGGATATGCAGAAAATCAATACGTTAATCGAAGACACATTGTTTATCAGCAAAACCCATAAACGCTTTTATCAACACATGCTTTTGGCACGGTTTGAACTCATAATAAAAGAATCGTTCGAATTACTAGAAGAGGATACAAAATGAAGCAGATAACTACAACGGCAATGGTTTGCCTGGATGACGATTTGGGGTTTTCCTATAGAGTTTCAAAATTAGAATATGTGTTGTATGAAGATGACAGCTTTTCATATACTTTTACACCGAACTACAGTGTAATTGATTTGCTGACAACGGATTTGTTTCAGGGAATTCCCGGATTGGATATTGATCTCAGGAAGTCTCAGTATGTGCGCAGGAACACAACGCCTGTGTTTATCAGTGAGCGGACACCCGGAGAAAACCGGGAGGATCTTTGGGAATTGCTAGAAGAATGTAACATGGATTACCTGAACAGGTTGGAGTGGTTGATTCGGACAAAGACTAGATACAGTGGAGACCGGCTATATGTAGTGCGCTGGGGAGCCAATGATAATAAATGTTGTGTGGACTATGCAGAAATAGAGAGGGAGGAGCCGAGATCTGCTTCAATAATTCAGCGTCTCCTTCGTGGGATTTGCGCCGGTGATGATATCAAAGGCCCCAATTTTCTGATTGACGATAGCAACAGAAATTCCTACTATTCTATTTTGATTAGCCTATACAAAAAAGAAAAGAGTTATATTGACACGCACAGAGCGAAAGGTATTAAGGCATCCGCAGCCAAGGGGAATTATCGTGGCAGGACACCAGTTCCAATTGACGACACAAAGCTTATTGAAGTTATAAACCAGTACAGAAAAGGCAAGCTAACACCAGAGGAAGCCGCTACCAAGTTAGGTGTGAGCAGACGCACTTTTTTCAGGAAGCTCAAAAGTCATGATATCAAATAGCATTAGTGGATTTTGAACCAACTGTGAATTACTAGTGGCGCCTGAAGAATGAAAGGGAATTCCAGTATGTGTTTCTAGGGCCAAAACGTGTGATATGGCATACAAATTGTTCGCACAACACTGGAAAAACTATCAATGAAATGGAGACAAGGAGGATGTTATGGTTAACGATAATCGTATATTAAAAGTTGGAAAAGGCCCGATTGAAATCAGGGATGCTTTGCCAGAGGATTTTCCGGAAGTTCTACGAATGAACCAGGAGTCTGTTCACTTTCTTTCGCCCTTAACTATGGAAAAACTGGAAAGGCTAGATGGCGAATCGGATTTTCATAAAGTAGCCCTGTTGGATGGAAAGGTGGCTGCCTTTTGTTTGGCATTTCGGGAAGGGGCCAATTATGAAAGTGTGAATTACCAGTGGTTCCTGGAAAATTACGAAAAATTCCTGTATGTGGATCGGGTGGTGGTGGATTTAAGTGCTCAAAGCGTTGGTTTAGGGAAAGTGTTGTATGAAGAAGTGTTTCGATATGCCAAAGAATCCCGGGTTCCCATCGTAACCGCCGAAATAGATATTCAGCCTCCCAACCCGGTATCCCTCAAGTTTCACGAAAAGTTTGGCTTTACTGAAGTGGGAAGGCAAGAGGTATATGACGGGGAGAAAGTGGTCTCTCTGCAGGTAGCGTATACTATATTCTAACATAAATATTGCATTCTAACATAAATAATGTTAGAATATAAAATAAACGTTAGGATGCAGAATAAATGGAAAACTATTTGAGAGAAACCTTTGGGCTGGATGTCAAGGTTGATAAAATTAATGAAGATGACCTACTTTCTCTCCCCTTGTTCATAAAAGAGGAGTATGATTTATATTCCATGGAAATTCTGGGAGAGGTATTAGTGTTGTTGAGAGTTAAAAATACGATACAACAAATCCCAAAGATTAGAAAACACCTTGAAAGAATAAGAATCGAGCTAGGCAGTGAAGGGGTGCTTTGGGTGGAGGAATTGTCGGCAAATCAAATTCGAAATCTTGTAAGTCATAACATTCCTTTTGTTGCCTCGGGCAAACAGATTTATCTTCCATATATTGGGATTTTTCTAAAAAAGGGCAAAAAGAAAATAGAAAGGAGCAAAAGAGTTTTTTCTCCTTCAACGCAGAGTTTATTCATACAACTATGTTATGGAAAAGAATGTTTTGGAAAGAGCTTGTCATATCTTGCTAAAGAGGGCAACATCAATCCGATGACGGTATCGCGAAGCGTTCAGGAGCTCGTTGAATTGAAGTTAATCCATGTTAAAAAAGTAGGCGTTGAAAAGTACATTTTCCCAATCTATGAAGGAAAAGAATTGTTTAAGGAAGGACAGGCTTACCTAAGGAAACCCTACGGGAAAAAAGTCTATGTACCTAGTGAGAAAATAAAATGCGGCATTCCTTCTGGCGAGTATGCTTTATCAAAGGGGACGATGATTGGCGAACCAACAATGAAAACTTATGCCGTCCACAAGAAAAACATAGATATAAATGAGCATATTTATACTGAGGAGGAGCCATTAATTCATGAAGGCGTTTCTGAGCTTGAACTGTGGACCTATGACCCTGCAAAACTAGCGAGAGAAGGTGTTGCAGACCCAATATCTTTGTTCGCATACATGCGAGATATTAGAGATGAACGAATCCAATTGGCACTAGAAGAATTGTTGGGGGGTTTCTCATGATTAGAGGGCTAGATGTTTTTCGTGATAGTTTTCAAGGTTATGAAGACGAATACATCCTCATTGGAGGTGCTGCTTGCGATATTATTTCATCAGACCAAGGGTTTGACTTTCGAGCAACAAAAGACTTCGATATGGTTCTAATTGTGGAGGCGCTAACTAAGGGTTTTGCAGAAAACTTTTGGGAGTTTATAAACAGCGGTGGATACACAATAAAATCAAGGCTTAACGGTAGCCCAGTCTTATATCGGTTTCAAAAACCCGAAAATCAAAGATACCCGCATATGATAGAACTGTTCTCAAAGAGATCAGATTTATTGGTGAATGGGGACCAACATATAGGCCCCATTCAGTTGGAAGAGGATGTTTCTTGTTTATCCGCTATCATGTTAGATGACGCGTATTATCACCTTCTTACCGAGGGAAGAGAAATAATAGATGGTATCCCTGTTCTTAAAACAGAATACATCATAGTTTTTAAATGCAAAGCGTATCAAGATATGGTAATGAAGAAAAATAGAGGAGAAGAAACTAGCGATAGAGAAATCAAAAAGCATCGCAATGATGTGGTTAGACTTTTTACCACTTTGCCAGGGAACCTTACGATTCAAATCAACGAAGATATTTTAAGTGATATAAAGTGGTTTATTGAAGAAATTTCCGAAGAAGATATTGACCTTTATGGATTAGGGATAAGAGAGCGGAGTATCGGTGATTGGATAAGGGATTTTAGGAAAACATACGGTTTAGACGGATGAAAAGGTATAATCCTGAGGCGTTACACCTTTCATCCAGAATATGTAGATCAGACTAATCCCCAGTAGTTTTTATGTATTCAATGGGGCCGTGCAGGATGATATGCTTAACCATTTCTCCCAGTTCTTCCACGGGAAGGGCCATATCTTTCTCTACCATCCAGTAGGAGATGATTCCGATTTGGGCAGAGGCAATGTATTCAACCACATATTCCATATTTTTAACGGGAGGAACATTCTCCCGGCGGAAGATTTCCTGGACGGTATTCTTTACAATCCCTTTGATCTTGTGGACAAAGTGAGGATCGCCGGTGGGGCCCAACAATACCTGCAAGATTTTTTTGTTCCGGTTGTAGAAGGCTACGGGTGGCAGAAATGGCCCCAAATTGTCATCTCTAAGGAGAGGTGGAATCACGTCTTTAATCATGCTGACCAGTTCCAGAATTAACTCGTCTTCCGCTTTTTCCAACAGGTCATAGATGTCCCGGTAATACACGTAGAAAGTCCCTCGATTTAATTGAGCCAAATCAGCGATTTCTTTGATACTGATATGCTCAATTTTTTTGGTGGCATACAATTCAAAAAATGCGTTTCGCAGGCGCTCTTTGGTTTGGGCAACCTGACTGGATTCCTGCTTCATCCTCTCACCCTCCTTTTATGCTATTATTCTCAAAACCCTTTGCCCAACAAATCTGTGGGAATTGTTGATGGTTTTTTTCGGTAAGCCTCATATATAATAGTAGTATAGAACAACATGTTGGTGGATTCAAGAAAGAAGGGGCACGTTTGGTGGACAAAGAGCAGGATGGCTGTATCATCTTAAACCAAATCAGTAAATCCTACGGAGACAAGGAAGCGCTAAAAGGAATTTCTTTGAGCGTTCCTTATGGTGGTATTTACGGACTTTTGGGTCCTTCTGGTTGCGGGAAAACCACCACGGTAAAAATCATGTCCGGAATTCTGGAGTCTACCTCGGGAGAAACCTTTGTGCTGGGAGAGGAAATGCCCCAGTTATCCTTGATGAATGACATCGGATACATGGCGCAATCCGATGCACTCTATATGATGTTAACGGCGGCGGATAATTTGGCATTTTTCGCCCAAATTTATGGCATGGAAAAGGATCAGATCAAGAGTAGAATTCAGGAAGTCATGGAGCTGGTGAATCTGTCAGAAGATCTGCATCGTCCCGTTTTTACTTATTCGGGGGGGATGAAAAGAAGGCTTTCTTTGGCTATGACCATTCTTCATCACCCCAAGGTATTAATATTGGATGAGCCCACCGTGGGGATAGACCCTCTTTTGCGCCAGGACATTTGGAAGGAGCTTTACCGAATGTCGGACCAGGGAGTGACCATTGTGGTCACCACCCATGTAATGGATGAAGCGCTGAAATGCCATCGCTTGGCAATGATGCGAAAAGGATGCTTGATTGCAGAAGGCACGCCCCAGGAGTTACAAAAGAATGTGGGTGCCAGTTGCCTGGAAGAGGCTTTTATTCATTATGGAGGTGATCTCCATGAGGATTAGGGCCATGGCCTTTCGAATTATCAAACAGTTATTTAACGATAAGAGAACCTTGGCACTCATCTTGTGCGCCCCTCTCATTCTGTTGACCCTAATTTACTTCATTCTGGATACCACCATAACGGATATGAAGGTGGGCGTGGTGAATGCGCCACAAGCCTATATCGAAAATCTGTATGAAAACAATATTACACCCATCCGGTGCACCGAGTCGGAGGGAGCAGAAATGCTTCGAGAGGGGGAGATTACGGCTACAGTGAAGCTCATTAGCGGCAAACTTCAGGTGGAGTTGGATGGGGGAAATAGTACCAAGGCCAATCAGGTGTTGGCGGCCATGGAGCAGGCGAAAAAAGCCATGGCAGGTTCTATGGAACGGCCGGATTTGAAGACAGAGGTACGGTATGTGTATGGAGCCGATGACTTGACTTTGTTTGACAACTTTGGTTCTTTGTTTATCGGGTTTCTGGTGTTCTTTTTCACCTTCTTAATATCCGGCATTTCTTTTCTGCAGGAACGAACCACCGGAACCTTGGAAAAATTGTTGTCGACACCCATCAAGAGATGGGAGATTGTCACGGGATACATGGTAGGATTCGGAGCCATCACGGTGGTACAATCTGCCATTATCACCTTCTATGTGATCTATGTATTGAAGGTGATGATGATTGGCTCTTTGTGGTTGGTGATGCTGGTAACGTTGCTATCCGCCATGACGGCTTTGTCCCTGGGAATCTTATTGTCGACAGCGGCCAGCAGCGAGTTTCAAATGATTCAATTTATCCCCATTGTCATTGTGCCCCAAGTGTTTTTCACCGGACTGTTTGACTTGTCCCCGGGGTGGGCTGCTGTGGGGAAAATCATGCCCATCTATTATGTGGCGGATGCTTTGGATAAAATCATGATTCGCGGCAGCGGGTTTGGCCCCATTGCCTTGGATGTAATTATTCTGCTAGGGTTGACGGGGGCCTTTATGGCAGCCAATACCCTACTATTAAAGAGATATCGAAGGATCTAGGAGGTTTTGCCAATGGAAAAGATGGAAAGAATAGAAAAACTTCAGAAGAAGAAAATCCCTGTGCTGATACTGGTAGGGGTTCTGGTAGCGGTGGCTATTTTCTATTGGCTGGGTGGAAACCGGTATACCGGGTTGGTAGAAGCCACCATGTTATCCCATGTGGCGGAGGTTCCCGGGAAAATCTTGGAGATGCCGGTGGAATTGGGGCAGCCTGTCAAAGCGGGAGATGTTTTGGCGGTGGTGGATTCCAAGGAACAGCAACATGCTTATGATCAATTGTTGCTGACTTTGGAAAAAAGAAAATTGGGGTTGGCGCAGGAGCAAGGGGGAACGGGAGTCCGCACCCAAGCAGAGACAAACCTGGCGGTTACGGAGGCCAATTACAATAGTGCTTTGTCCGCCAGCCAAAAAGCGGGCCAGGATTATCGGGATGCCCAGACCTTGTATCAACAGGGAGCCATTTCCAAGGATGTACTGGAACAAGCCAAAGTACGAGCCGACGCCGCTTCCAGCGCTTTGACATCTTCCAGAGCCTTATGGGAAAATGCCAAGAGTGGGGATACTACCAGTGGAACGAAAATCGATATCCAACTTTTGGAAATTCAAGTGGAGGACATGGAAGAACTCTTGGACAAGTTCACTATTCGGGCGGCCAAGGACGGCGTGGTGATGAGCAAAAGCTATCAAGCAGGAGATGTGGTTTCTCCGGGGTTCAATCTGGTGGATTTGGCCATAGAGGAAGGAAAAGTTGTGGTACTTTATCTCCCTATAGATCGGGTTCATGACTTGGAATATGGGCAGAGTTTGGTGGTGAAAGCAAACCAAAGGGAGTACCAGGGGACGGTGAAATATATTGATGTGGAAAGCGTGTATACCCCCAAGGACATGCAGACTATGGCCAACAAAAACAAAAAGAGCATCAAGGTGAAGTTGGGGCTTCCGGAAGATTGTGATTTAAAGCCAGGGGAAGAAGTGAAAGTGGGGCTAAAATAAGATGTCGGCTACCCATCCTTTCTGATTTATGGTAAAATATTGGAGCGGACTTTGTGCTGCAAAGGGTCCATAACAATCAATCAGGAAATAAAGGTTCGGGAGGTTGGGTTATCATGAGCTTTCGAAAGGTAGTAGCGGGTTTGCTGGCAGTAGCCTTGATCCTTGGTCAAGGCGTATTTGCATATGGAGAGGAGAGCACCTTGCCTTCTCCCTCCAAAGTGCTGGCGTACCATAAGCCCAATGTGACCTTGTTATATAATGAACAGGAGTTGGGGTTTACCGATGTAAACGGCACACCGGTATATCCCATTATATATGGCGGCACCACCTACATTCCCGTTCGGGGGGTGTCGGAGCTGATGGGAGAAAATATAGAGTGGGAAGCCAAGAATCAAATTGTATTCATTGGCAAAACCATCAGCATGCCGTATAAAGGGACCACGGGAATGGTGGAACCGGAGTTAAAGCCGGTGGTCCCCTTGGGATCCAGGCCGGGCCAAACCATCATTACCGTGTATTTGAAGCCGGATGTAAAAATTATGTACGATTTTGAACTTCAAGCCTTCCAAGATGTGAATGGAAAGCGTGTATACCCCATAATATATGGGGGCACCACCTACTTGCCCATTCGGGCCATTTCCGGTTTGATGGGAGCTTCTATCGAATGGAATAGTAGTACTCAAACCATTTCCATCCATAGGGATGTGCCTACACCGGTGGAAGAGCGGTCTGCGGCAACGGTGGCCATGACGGATTTATTCAATCAGGCGGTGGAATTGTACAATCAATCCACAGCCAAGATTTCTGTGTTGCAATCTACCCAGGATCCCCTTCAACTGCAAGCCATGGCAGACGGTGTGAGCATTGATTATGAGGTGGCCAAGGCCAATACGGCGTTGGGAAAAGAAATTAAGAATGAGGACTTTTCACCCCAAGAACTGTTGGCTCACGAAAAATTGACCAGTTTCTTGGAGTTGGCGGAGTATTATACCCTGGTGCTGGAAAATATTTTCTTTATGGCCGTCAGCGGTCAGGATTATAGTATGTTTGCCGAGACCTTCTTGATTTTTGCTTTGGAATCGGAGAGCAAAATGGATGAAGCCCGGGCAGCCATCGAAGCACTATAGGAAATAACAGGAAGCAACTATGGGAAAACGCGGGTGGAAAAATAATTTAATACAGACGGCATTTTGGATGGCTTTATTGACCTTGGGTTCCAAGGTTCTGGGATTTGCCCGGGAGATGGCCATGGCTTCCTTTTTTGGCACCAATTATGTGGTGGATGCCTATGTCATGTCCCAGGCGGTGCCTGGGATTCTTTTTGCTGCTTTTTTTGCCGCCATTGCCACTGCGTACATGCCTCTTCTTTCCGAGAGAATCGAAAAAGACGGGGAAGATGCCGGGTTTGTTTTCACTTCTCAAGTAATACGGATTCTTTTGGTATTCTCCGGGTTAGCTGCGGTGTTTGGCATTGTTTTTTCCGACCTGCTGGTATCCATTTTTGCTCCGGGCTTTACCGGGGAGACAGCACAGCTTACCAGCTTTTTCCTGAAGGTAACCTTCTCGTATATTCTGTTTTCTGCGGTCTCCGGTATTTTGGATAACTACCTTCAATACAAAGGAACCTTCATCCCCCAGATCCTGGTGGGATATATTCAGAACGTGGTGTTAATCTCCGTCATTGTGATTAGTGCTTTTACCACCCACTATTTCCTGGCCTTCGGCATGTTGATTGCCTATACCATTCGATTGATTATCTTCGGCATACTGTCTCGATCCCGAGGATTTCGCTATACGCGAAGCGGGGACCATCTAAAGGAAACCATCCGAAAAATTTCCCTATTGGGAATCCCCGTGTTTATTGGGTCCAGTATGGGTCAGATTAATCTTTTTGTGGATAAATCCCTGGCTTCCGGCCTTCCGGAGGGTAGTATGGCGGCTTTGAATTATGCGGGCATCCTCAATACATTGATTATGTCTCTTAGTATTACAGTATTAACCACCCTGATTTATCCCAAATTGAATCGTGCCAGTGCCCGGGAAGAACTGGAGCGATTTGGGGGAATTATGCAGCGAGGCCTGGTGTTGGTAGTGATGATTGCCTTGCCCTTTTCTTTGGGTGCCATGGTCTATAGCAATGAAATGGTGCAAGTGGTGTTTGAGCGGGGGGCCTTTGATGCGGGCGCAACGGCTTTGACCAACACGGCTTATTTGTTCTATTCCGTGGGATTGACTTTCATGGCGGTGAACGATTTGATGTTTCGAGGCTATTATGCCTTGCACGATATGAAGACGCCCATGATTTACGCCGGAATCGGGGTGGGCGTAAATATTGTGTTGAATCTGCTGTTGGTGGGGCCCATGGCCCATGGCGGGCTGGCTTTGGCCACCAGTATGGCGGCCTTGACCAATTCCGTGCTGTTGATTACCGGGTTCCGGCGGAAAAAGATGGAAATCCGCCTCATTGACTCTAAGAGCAAGTATGGGAAAATTATCCTGGCCGCTTTTGGATCCGTGGCCTTATCCAAGGGAATCCATCTGTTATTAATGAATGCTATTTGGATGCCGCGAATGGTGTATTTGGGCCTGGCGGTGGTAGCAGCGGCCGGCATTTATTGGCTGCTGCTAAAATGGATGGGTGTAGAAGAAATCCAGATGGTGAAGGGCTTATTTCAACGGGGCCATGGAGAAACAAAGGAGTAAAGGATGAGCGGATGGAGCACATTGCCCTGGATAGCACTTTTTGCCTTGGGAGCCTTGGTGGTAAACAGTGTGGGGATTCTTGCCATTTACCGGAACCGGGAATTTGCGGAAAAGAACAAGGTGTACTTTATATGCTTCGCCGCAGGAGTATTGATTACGGCCCCTTTGATTCACACCTTGCCCCATGCTTTTGAAAAAAACCACTTTGCGGGTTCTGCTGCTCTTTTGGGATTCCTATTTATGTTTTTCAGCAACAAGTACATCAAGAAACGAACCCAACAAAAGGAGCTGGCCTTTGGAATAACGGCCATCGAGGGAATCGGTATTCATTCCTTTATTGACGGGATCATTTATTCGGTAACCTTCAGCGTGAGCACCTTGACCGGAGTGTTGGCAGGAATCGGTTTGGTAGTCCACGAGTTTGCAGAGGGCGTGATTGCATTTTCGGTGTTGGTGAAGGGAGGTCTATCTGCGAAAAAAGCGGCCTTTTATGGTTTTCTCATTGCGGGTCTTACCACCCCGGTGGGCGCCTTTGTGGTGTATCCTTTTGTGAAGAACCTGTCTGGTTCTGCTATGGGGTTGGCCCTGGGATTTGTAGGAGGCGTACTAATCTATGTATCGGCTTCCCATTTGCTTCCGGAGGCCAGAGAGCATGAAAAATTTCATTCTCAAACCGCATTTTTGCTGGGGGTATTGTTGGCGGTGGGATTGATGTTTTTGGAGTAATGAATGATTGAAACGATTTGGGAACCGACCATACAGAGAAAAACAGCAAGAACATAAGGTACAAGAACATGTTCTTGCTATTTATTTGTTTTGGGGATAGAATAGGAATATAGAGAAAAGGAGGTCCCCATGTTTGTCGGAAGAGAAAAGGAACTGGAAGTCCTTGAGAAACAGTATAGCAGCGGCAAATTTGAGTTTGCGGTGCTTTACGGCAGAAGACGTATTGGAAAAACACATTTGCTAAAGCAGTTCATGATGGGTAAAAAAGCCATATACTATATGGCCACAGAATCCGGAGAAAAGGCCAATTTGGAGATGCTGTCCAGAGTAGTGTTGCATAATGAAAGAAAGGGACCCGTGGCAACCTTTTTCAGCTATGAGGATCTGTTTGATTATGTGGGGGATTTAGCCCAAAGAGAGCGGTTGGTCTTTGTAATCGATGAATATCCTTACCTTGCAGAATCTTTTCCTGCCATTTCTTCTATTCTCCAGAAGTATTGTGATCATTTATGGAAAGCAACCAAGCTGCATTTGGTTCTATGCGGTTCCTCTATGAGCTTTATGGAAAACCAGGTGTTGGGAGTAAAAAGCCCTCTCTATGGCAGAAGGACCGTACAAATAAAATTGAAAGAGTTTCATTATTTCGAGACGGAAAGGTTTCTTTCGGGAATGGATAGAGAAGCCATCGCCACCCTTCATTACGCCACCGGAGGTGTTGCGGAATACCTAACCTATGTGGATAAAAAGAGTGGTTTGGAATCGAATTTGACATCCTTGTTCCTAACAGATTCTGGCAGATTGTATGAAGAACCCATGAACTATTTGAAGCAGGAGTTGAGGGAACCTAAGGTATATAACAATATTCTGGATGCCATTGCCAGAGGGGCCAGTCGGAATAATGATATTGCCATGAAAGCCAATTTGGCATCGGGGGCACTCAACAAGTATCTCCAACAATTGATCGAGCTTGGGATTGTGGTACGGGAAACACCTGTAGGGGGGAAAAGCAATCGTAAATCCATCTATCGGATTCGTGACGGTTCTTTTCGCTTTTGGTATCGGTTTGTGTTTCCGAATAGTAGTGTCATTGAATTGGGCCAGGGGCGACGTTTGTATCGGGAACAAATAAAGAGTGGTTTATCTGATTATATGGGAGAGGGTTTCGAGCAGATATTCTTTGATTTTTTTGATCGGATGAATGAAAAAGGGGAGTTCCCCGTTTTGATTACCCAAAGAGGCCGTTGGTGGGGCAATAATCCGGCAGAAAAAAGAGAAGAAGAAATTGATTTGGTGGGTATGGGAGAAAGTACTGTTGTTCTCGGTGAAGCAAAGTGGAGAAAGGAACAAACCGGTATGGCGGTCCTGAAGGCTTTGATGGAAAAGGGTCAACGATTCGAAGCGAGTGAGAAGATTCACCTGCTTTTTAGTAAGAACGGGTTCACAAAGGATGTGAAAGATTTTGCCAAGAAAGAGTCTGGAATCATACTCAAAGAATTTTTGACGGACACATAGAAGCGGACGCAGGAAAGAAGGTGGCAAGGAAGACTGAAAAACATAAAGAAGTTTGGTGAAACAACAAA
>CAYVFH010000025.1:12658-14333 GCA_964450985.1 uncultured Oscillospiraceae bacterium
GTATAGTCAACAAAATGAGAAGAAAGGGGAAAGTATGAGTCGAGATACGGAAAAGGTTTTTAGGGAATTGCATGCATTTTTAGAAGGGAAAGAGTTTTCAAACGAGGAGGATGCCAATAAGGCAATCCAAGAATTTATGGATCAATATAATAATGAACAAAGGCCGGTCGATGACTTCGGAGAAGATGCGTGGGGATATTTAGACAGGGCCTATGAAGCTGAAACGGTGGAAGAGGCATTAAAATATGCAAAAAGAGCATTGAAGCTGGATAACGATATGGTAGATGCAGAACGTTTGATCGCTGAGATAACGGCCAAGGGTTTTCATCACCTATTGAAAAAATATGAGCAGATGATTAAAAAAACTGAAAAAAGGCTGAAAGAGGAGGGGCTCTTTGAAGAAGATTGCATGGGGCATTTCTGGGGCATACTAGAAACGCGACCTTATATGCGTTTGAGATATCACCACATGGAGGGGTTGATCTCTATGGGAAGATATCATGAAGGTATAAAAAATTGTGAAGAGCTGTTGGAGTTGTGTCCGGGAGATAACATGGGGGTTCGCTATCGGCTTATAAGTTTGTATGCGTTTTTAGAGGATGAAATGAATGCGATGAGATTATTCAAAAGATACAACAAAGAAGAATCTCTGACAATGCTTTTGCCCATTTCGGTTCTATATTACAAGCTGGGAGATGAAAAGAAAGCGAAGAATTATCTGGGGAAAGCAGTACAGCAAAACTCGCATGTCATTAAAACTATTAAAAAGTTTTATAAAAATTCCGGGAGGACAAGTTTTGAAACCCGGAATGAAGGTAGCTATGCTTTGGGAAGCAAGGAAGAAGTGGAAATTGAAATGGAAGACTCACAGTTCCTGTACATATCCACTCCTGGATTTGGTGAATGGGCTTTGCAAGCTGAAATATGACATGATAAAATAGCAAGAACATAAAGTACAAGAACATGTTCTTGCTGTTTATTTTGCCCGAATTTCGTTACGGTATTCATATGTCTTGTCACCTGTCAAGTTGTGTGGTATTATGGGTTTTAGAAGAGATATTGGGATTTGAGAAACACGGGCGTATGAAGGGGTTTGCCATGAATCAGCAGCATTTGACGGGGGAGATTATTCGGCTTCGGGAAGAGAAGAATATTTTGATTCTTGCCCATTATTACACATTGCCCGGGGTACAGGAAGTGGCTCACTTTGTGGGAGACTCTCTTGAGCTGTGCCGTCGGGCTTTTTTGTGGAAAGGAGATACTATACTTTTCGCCGGGGTGGATTTCATGGGAGAAAGCGCAAAGTTATTGTGTCCGGAAAAGCGGGTACTTATTCCGGAAGAAGATGCCAGCTGCCCCATGGCCCATATGGCCTCCATATATAAAATAAGGAAAATGCGGGAGGAGATTTCGGATTTAGCGGTGGTTTGCTATATCAATTCTACGGCATCCATTAAAGCGGAATCCGATGTGTGCGTCACATCGTCCAATGCCGTGGAGGTGGTAAGTAAGATGCCTCAGCAAAATATATATTTCATACCGGATGTTAATCTGGGTCGTTATGTGGCTTCGCACGTACCACAAAAGCAATTCTATTTCGGGGATGGGTCTTGTCCGGTGCATCAGGATATCACATTGGACCAGGTGGATTCTGCTAGGGACATCACACCAGATG
>CAYVFH010000026.1:0-1480 GCA_964450985.1 uncultured Oscillospiraceae bacterium
GTATCGGAGGAGCTACAATAGTGGCACTCCTGGCTTTTACGAATCTGGATTTGGCAGTGTTGGCACAATATTCCGTAACTGGTATTGATTCATTTACACTACTGGCCATCCCGTTTTTCATTTTAGCCGGAACGATAATGAGCGTGGGAGGGATAGCTACTCGATTGATTGACGTAGCCGCCAGTATGTTGGGTGCTATAACGGGAGGTTTGGGAGCGGTAGTTGCCATTTCCTCTATGTTTTTTGGTGCGTTATCCGGATCATCTTTGGCCACAGTCTCTGCCATTGGCAGTATCATGGTGCCTCAAATGAAAAGAAAAGGGTATGACTTGGGGTATAGTGCGGTATTGACCGCTTGTGCGGGAACGGTGGGTGCCGTTATTCCTCCCAGCATTCCTCTTGTAATATATGGGGTTGTTACTGGAACATCTGTCGGTGATTTATTCCTGGCAGGTATTATTCCCGGCATTCTGATAGGTATCGGTCTGATGATTGGGAATTACTTCGTATGCAAAAAGCGGGGGTATGCGGGAGAGGAACGTGTTCCGATTCGAGGAGTTTTAACAAGTATTTGGGTGGCAAAATGGGCGCTGATGGCACCGGTCATTATTTTAGGAGGAATTTATGCGGGGATTTTCACTCCCACGGAAGCCGCGGTAGTGGCAGTAGTGTATTCCATTGTGGTGAGTGCATTTATCTATCGTGAAATTAGTCTAAAGGGACTTTACGATGCATTTGTAACAACGGCGGTAGTAAACGGAATTACCACATTTTTGTTAGGGATTTCTACTGGGTTTGCAGCATATTTAAGCATGGCTCAGGTTCCTCGGGAACTGACTGAATGGCTGACCGGTATTACGGAAAACAAATATATTTTCTTGCTGGTAATTAATGTGGCTCTCTTGCTTATCGGTTGTGTTATCGATAATATTCCGGCTACAGTCATTCTCTCCCCCATGTTATTGCCGGTTATGGTGGCATATGGTGTGGACCCAGTGCATTTCGGTATATTTATGACCATCAATCTATTGATTGGGCTAGTAACCCCTCCTTATGGATGTAGTTTATTTGTAGCCTCCGCTGTTTGCAATGTTCGAATGGAAGAAATGCTGAAAAATATCTTGGTCCCATTCAGCATATTGGTAATATGTTTGCTTATCGTTACTTATATTCCCGGGCTCGCCTTGTTGTTTGTCCGATAGGAGGCAATGATGAAAATTAGCAGTGCGGATATTATTATCTCAAATACGGGTGGCAGAGCTTGTGACGGAACCAGATGGAATCCAGTTTTTCTAAGAATCAACACAGACGAGGGTGTGAGTGGATTTGGAGAGATTGGCTTGGCGTATTCCGATGCGATTTATGCTGCCATCGGAATTTTGCAAGACTTTTGTCCCATAATCATTGGAATGGACCCCTTAAAAAGTGAAAAAATATGGGACACTCTCCACCGTAGCACCTTTTGGGGGCAGGGGGGGGG
>CAYVFH010000026.1:1504-13468 GCA_964450985.1 uncultured Oscillospiraceae bacterium
ATTAAAGGGAAAGTATGCAACATGCCTGTATACCAGTTGTTGGGCGGTAAAACCAACGAAAAGCTTCGAACCTATGCTAGCCAAATCCAGTTTGACTGGGGAAAAACCAGCAGAAACCTGGTGCATCCGGAGGAGTATGCCGAAGTAACCAAGAAAGCCATGGACGAAGGCTATACCTGCATTAAGGTGGATCCCTTGGGAGTAGGACGTGATGGAAATTGGTGCTGGAATTTTCCTCCTTTGTTGGAATACGATTTACTAAACCTAGGAGTGGAGAGGATACGTGCCATACGAGAAGCAGGGGGGGAGAATCTGGATATTATTGTGGAGCTCCACTCTCAAACCAACACAAACACGGCGATACAATTCGGAAAAGAAATCGAATATTTAAGGTGTTTCTACTACGAGGAACCGACACAACCTTTAAACCCATCTGTTTTCATTGAGATTTCAAAAAAACTTACCATTCCCTTGGCAAGTGGGGAAAGAATTTATAGTCGCTGGGGATACCGGCCATTCTTAGAAGACCGATCGCTATCAGTGATCCAACCGGATTTGGGAAATACGGGAGGAATTACGGAGGGAAAGAAAATTTGTGATATGGCCCATATTTATGAGATGGGTGTCCAGTTACATTTATGTGGCGGTCCTATTGCCATAGCAGCCGCCCTTCAGTTGGAGGCAGTTATTCCCAATTTCTTAATTCATGAGCATCATCAGTTTGCCTTATTAGAGGAGAATACTTCCATGTGCACGTATGACTATCAGCCTGTGAAGGGGTATTATTATCCGCCCGAACGGCCAGGGATAGGCAATGAAGTCACATCAGATACTATTAAGCGAGCTCAGTTAATAACCATTAAATAGTGTTCATATTATTCGAAGATGAAGTGTCTAAGGCACTTCATCTTTTTTTCACTATTTTTTTCAATGTGCCTTGACATAGACGATAATGAAGAATAATCAGTTCCTATTGGTGTTCGATTTTATATGTATGGAGGAATAACAATATGGTACAATAGAATGGTATAAGACAGTCTATAAAATGATTACATTGTGAGGTGCTGGATATGTCTAAACTATTGATTGTGGACGATGAAAAAAAGATTCGCGAGGTCATACGAGAGTTTGCGGAGTTCAATGGCCATCAGGTGGAAGAGGCCTCCGATGGCATGACCGCGTTAGGACTGGTAAAATTAAACGAGTATGACCTGCTGATTATGGATATTATGATGCCAAAGTTGGATGGGTATTCTGCGGTAAAGGAAATTCGCAAGATGAAAGATACACCTATCATTATGTTATCCGCTCGAGGAGAAGAATATGACAAGCTATTTGGGTTTGAGCTAGGCATTGACGATTACGTGGTGAAGCCATTTAGTCCCAAGGAACTGATGGCCCGGGTGAATGCGGTGTTAGCCAGAAGAAAAGCTCACAAAGAATCGGACAGCAAGGTTTTGGAATTTGGGGGTCTCTCCATTAATATTCAAGGACGATCCGTTATGGTAAATGGAGAGAAGGTGGAATTAACCCCCAAAGAGTATGATTTGTTGTTCTATTTGGTTCAAAATCGGAACATTGCTCTTTCCCGTGACAAATTGCTGTCCGACATTTGGGGATACGATTTTTTCGGGGATGATCGCACCATTGATACTCATATTAAGAATCTTCGAAACAACTTGGGCGAATACAGAGATTATATTGTTACACTAAGGGGAGTGGGATATAAATTTGAGGCAGAATAAAGAAAAACAGAAAGCCTTCGACGTACGCAGCATCCATTTTCGGGTGTGGCTTTATTTTGTTGCCTTCGCCACTGCTCTGTTGTTGGTGCTCTGGGGTTTACAAATTTTCTTTTTAAATAATTATTATCAAGATATGAAGATCAACGAAACCAACCGGGTAGCCACGGTAATCACTAACCAGTATAAAAGTGAGAATATCATCGACATTATCCGTAATCTTTCCTATAGCAATGATATGTATATTCATATTGAGACCACAGATGGCACCATTGTTTTTTCCCCCATTACGGAGGAAGGCCGTCGGCCCAGTTATGGGTACATTGGCGAAATGGAGGCCATGAAGGAGCAGCTTTTTGCCAGTGGCAATGTATCCATCAGCTCTTTGATTCCCGAAGGAAGATCTGACATGAATACCTTGGCATATGCTGGTTTTGTGGAAGATGCTGCGGAAAACCAAGCCATCTTATACATCTTTTCGCCTCTCTATCCGGTGAGCTCTACGGTGGCCATTTTACAGGAACAATTGAAATATATTACCATCATTTCTTTGGCTATGGCTTTTGCCATTTCTATTTACTTATCCAGACGAATATCAAGACCCATTCGACGGATCAACGATCAAGCCATTAGTCTGGCCCAGGGAGAATACGGTATTACCTTTGAGGGAGGAACCTACAGCGAAATCACTAATTTGGCAAAAACTCTCACCCACGCTTCGGAGGAATTGGCCAAAAGCGATCAACTGCAAAAGGATTTAATTGCCAACGTATCCCATGATATTCGTACACCCTTAACCATGGTTAAATCCTATGCGGAATTGGTTCGCGATATTTCAGGGGAGGACCGGGACAAGCGAGAAGAGCATCTGCAAGTGATTATTGAAGAGGCGGATCGGCTGAATCGCTTGGTGACGGACATGTTGACTCTCTCTAAGATTCAGGCCGGTGTTGGACTCCTGGATATTACGGAATTCAATCTATCGGAAACCATATCTCGCGTGGTACAACCATATGCTGAAATCATGAGAGAGGAAGGGTATACCATTGAAACCAGCCTGGAAGACCCCCTTTGGATAAGGGCGGACCAAGCCCGGATCAAGCAAGTTATTTCCAATCTGCTAAGCAATGCCATTAAGTATTGCGGGAAGGATAAAATCGTTTTTGTTCGGGGATTTTTGAAGGGCGAGTATGTGCGATTCGAGGTAGAAGATCGAGGAATGGGTATTCGAAAAGAAGACCTTGCTCAAATTTGGGAGAGATATCAGAAGGGTAGCACCAACCATGTGAGACATACTTCGGGTACCGGTCTGGGACTTTCCATAGTCAAGGAAATCCTGACACTTCATAAGGCAGAATTTGGAGTAAGAAGTAATTTGGGAGAGGGGGCTCTCTTCTGGTTTGAATTGCCCAGAATGTAAGTTATTTCTAGGCAAAAAGGGCTTTATAGCCAAGGACCTTCAAAGGCGCATTTCTTGACATAATACCGCTTTTGGAAGTATACTGTAATTAGCGGTATCGTGGAGGATTAGTGCCATGTTCAAGGTCGGAGATAAAATAGTATATCCCATGCATGGTGCCGGAGTCATCGGTGAGATTGAAGAGAAGAGGATTCTGGGCGAAGTGAGGAAATACTACATACTGAACGTACCATGCGGGGACATGAAAATCATGATCCCCATTGACGCATGTACAGAAATTGGTGTGAGGCCGGTAGCAGAGCCTCCGGTCATCAAACATGTTCTGAAGATTTTAAGGTCAGAGCCCACGGAGATGCCCACCAATTGGAACCGACGGTATCGAGAGAATATGGAAAGGCTAAAAACCGGCGATGTTCTGGAGGTGGCCGAAGTGGTCCGTAATTTGGAACGTTCCGATCGAGAGAAAAAGCTATCCACCGGCGAGAAAAAGATGTTAGCCAATGCCAAGCAAATTTTGGCCAGCGAAATGGTTTTGGCACAGAATATCGATGTAGCTAAGGCAATGAAGATTATCAACGATGCCATTTAAATATTCGGCCGTTGAGCTTCTTGCAGGCACCGCAAATTAAATAAGAAAGGAGGGAAATAAGTAAACTTATATGATAAGAAAATTAATACGATTCATGTTTGCTGTTGTGGGTGCCGTCGTGGGGTATGGGGCATTTCTTTTGAGTCGATATCTGTTGGGATTTACAGATATACCGGAAGAGATGAGATTCACAGAAGGCCAGCAAATTGGCGCAGCTGTGGTTTTTGCAATTATTTTTTCAATATTTTTCTTTCGTCTGACGCCTACTATACGCAAGCAGAGCAAGAAGGTGGCAACCAACATTGAGCGAGACCTTCAAGGTGTAGCCCCTAATGAGATACTGGTTGGTACTTTTGGACTTATCACCGGATTGGTGGTAGCTTTTCTTATCAGCGACATTTTTAAAGACATTCAGGTGTTTTATCTGGGAACCATATTGACCATCTTCACCTACTTGGTAATGGCATTTATAGGAGTGGTGGTGGCTACCAGATTGGGGCCGGATTTACCCACCCTACTGTCTTCGAGTGGTAGCAAAAGAGAAGGGGGAAAAGGGAAAGGAAAGTCATCAGAGCAAGTACCGAAAATCCTGGACACCTCCGTTATTATTGACGGCAGGATTGCGGACATTATGAGAACGGGATTTTTGGAAGGGCCTATTGTGATTCCCGAGTTTGTCATCGGCGAGCTTCAACATATTGCAGATTCTTCGGATGGTTTGAAGCGGAATCGGGGCCGTAGGGGATTAGATGTATTAAACCGAATTCAGTCAGAGCACGGCATTGAAATTTATAACACGGGTTCGGAAAAAGCATTGGAAGAAATTCCCGAGGTAGATATCAAGCTGTTAAAGCTTGCGCAGATGATGAATGGAAAAGTGGTGACCAACGATTTCAATTTAAACAAAGTCGCGGGTATTAAAGGTGTAGGAGTCCTAAATATCAATGAGCTGGCCAACACATTAAAACCGGTGGTTCTACCGGGAGAGGGCATGACCGTTTTCTTGGTAAAAGAAGGCAAGGAGCAAGGTCAAGCGGTGGCCTATTTGGATGATGGTACCATGATTGTAGTAGAGGACGGAGATCGAAAGATCGGGTCTACTACGGATGTTATGGTAACGAGTGTCTTGCAAACATCTGCCGGAAGGATGATTTTTGCCAGGCTTAAGGGATCTTGATAGCGATGTATAAAAATAATAAGGTTAGTGTTGTCATTGCCGCCGCCGGTGCTGGTTCACGCATGGGCGGCGGTATTCGAAAGCAATACATTCATATACAAGGGAAACCCATAGTGGTCCATGCAGCATTGGCTTTTTGGGAGTGCGATTTCGTGGATCATGTTTGTATTGTAGTGAACGAGGAATATGACCCGGGAATTCTCACTTATTTGCCGGAAGATACGGTATTGGTATTGGGCGGAACACTACGGCAGGATTCCGTGTACAATGGGCTTCGATCCTTGCCACCGGATACAGACTGGGTACTGGTTCATGATGGGGCCCGTCCCTTTGTATCAAAGGAAGTGATTGCACGAGTGATGGCTGCCTTGGAGGAGAAGCCTGCAGTGGTGCCGGTGGTCACACCTAAGGATACCATTCGAAGTTCGAAGGAAACATTAAACCGTAGTGATTTAAAGGTGGTGCAAACACCCCAGGGGTTCCATTTAGAGACCTTATTAGAGGCCTATGAAACCGCTTTCGAACAGGACTATTATGGCACAGATGACAGTGGCTTGGTGGAACGGATGGGAGTACCTATCACATGGGTGGAAGGGGATTATGGCAATCGAAAGATTACCACAAGAGATGATTTGCCCGAATCCAACTATCGAATCGGAACCGGATATGATCTGCACCCATTGGTGGAGGGGAGACCATTGATTTTGGGTGGTGTAACGATTGACCATACCAAGGGCTTACAAGGACATTCCGATGCGGATGTAATGGTTCATGCATTGATGGATGCTTTGCTGGGAGCTATGGGACTAGGGGATATCGGAAAGCATTTTCCGGACACCGATGCGGAATTCAAGGATATCTCCAGTATGATTCTATTGGATAAAGTGATGGCATTGATGGAAGATGAGGAAATGGTGCCGGTAAATGTGGATTTGACCTTGTTATGCGAGCGGCCTAAGATAGCGCCATATGTACCGGATATGATAAGGAGTTTAACTTCCGCCTTGAAGATAAGGAGGAGTCAAATAAATATAAAGGCCACTACCATGGAAGGGTTGGGGTTGGTAGGTCGAGAAGAGGGCATTGGTTGTCAAGCCAGTGTACTGCTTCAAAAGAAAAACAATAACGACTAAAGGAGAGTGGGAATGAGACTATCACAAATGCATCTACATACACTTAGAGAAGTGCCGGCGGAGGCTGAGGTGCCCAGTCATATCTTGTTACTTCGAACGGGAATGATTCGAAAGCTGGTGAGTGGCGTCTATGGATTTATGCCAATGGGATGGAAATCCATTCGAAAAATCGAAGAAATCATACGGCAGGAGATGAATGCCAAGGGGGGTCAAGAAATTCATATGTCTGCGGTACAACCGGCAGAGCTTTGGATGGAGTCGGGAAGATGGAATGCCTACGGGCCGGAGCTTTGGCGTCTGAAAGATCGAAACGGAAGGGATTTTTGTTTGGGACCTACCCATGAAGAAATATTTACGGATATCGTGAGAAATGATATCTCGTCTCATCGGCAATTACCCATTAATCTATATCAAATCCAAACCAAATATAGAGATGAAGCAAGGCCTCGTTTTGGACTGATGAGAAGCCGTGAATTTATAATGAAAGATAGTTACTCCTTTGATAAGGATCAACAAGGGTTGGATAAGAGCTATGAAGACATGTACGATGCATATACTCGGATTTTCACTCGATGTGGATTGAATTTTCGGCCCGTGGAAGCCGATACAGGTGCGATTGGGGGGTCCAACTCTCATGAGTTTACCGCCTTGTCTGAGGTAGGCGAGTCAGAGATTGCATATTGTACCAGTTGCAATATGGCCGCTACCACAGAGAGAGCATCTTGTGTGAATCAACCGGTTTCAGAGGCGGACATGCTTCCCATGGAAGAAGTACTTACGCCGGATAAGAAAACCATTGAAGAGGTGGCCGATTTCTTGAATCTTCCCAAGACCAAAACCATCAAAGCTCTGCTTTTTGTGAAGTACAATCCGGAAGGGAAGGAAGATGGGTATGTGGCTGCCTTTGTTCGAGGAGACCGTGAACTAAACTTTATCAAGCTGGTAAATGCCTTGGGTCTTCCGGAGCATGCTTTGGAGTTTGCCGATGAAACAAAAATGGGGGAAGCCACGGGATCCGTGGGGGGATTCACAGGACCAACCTGTTTACACGACTGCGTTATGGTGGTGGATAGCGAATTGGTGGAATCCCGAAATCTTTGTGCGGGTGCATGTAAAAGGGATACCCATATCTTAAACGTAAATTACGGAAGAGACTATGAAGGGGATATCATTGTAGATATTAAGAAGATTCAACCGGGAGACCCTTGCCCGGTGTGTGGAAGCCCAGTAGAATTTGCCAGAGGGATTGAAGTGGGTCAGATTTTTAAGCTGGGAACCAAATATTCGGAGTCTATGGGAGCTACCTATAAAGATGAAAAGCAGCAGGACCACTACATCGTCATGGGATGCTACGGTGTGGGTGTCACCAGAACCTTGGGGGCTATTGTAGAGCAACATTACGATAAGGATGGCATTATCTGGCCCATGAGTGTGGCGCCATATCACGTGATTATTACCTTGGTTAATCCGGAGGACTCTATTCAGCGTGAAGCGGGAGAAAAGATATACCAGACATTGTTGAAAGAGAACGTGGACGTTTTGTTGGATGATCGGCAGGAGCGACCGGGAGTAAAGTTTAAGGATGCGGACCTCCTGGGGATTCCCATTCGTATTACCGTAGGACGTGGGGCTGCTTCGGGATTGGTAGAGTTTAAGAGACGGAGTCAACAAGAAAATCAGGAGCTCTCCTTTGAAGAGGCCACGAAGCAGACCATAGAAATTGTGCATAGGGAAAGGGATGGAGTTTGAAATTACTGTGGCAGCTCTTTTACCATCACTTTGTGATTGGGCTATTCACCATCGGCGGGGGATTGGCCATGCTGCCATTTATCCAAAGGATGGTGGTGGATCGCAATAAATGGCTGGAAGAAGAAGAGATGGTAGATTGCATTGCCATCGCCCAGTCACTTCCGGGGGTATTGGCCATTAACACGGCTACTTACGTGGGGAATCGAAAAGCTGGATTTCCAGGGGCTCTGGCGGCTACCTTGGGAGTGATTCTTCCTTCTTTTATTGTTATCATATTGTTGGTGATGCTGTTGGGAACCATAGGTCCCAACCCTTACGTGGATGGAGCTTTCGTGGGGATCAAAGCTGCTGCCAGTGGCTTAATTCTATATTCGGCCATCCGGTTGGGATCCCTTGTGGTGAAAGGCTGGTTCCCTTGGGTATTGGCGTTAGGCAGCTTTGTGGCAGTAGCTGCATTTAATGTTTCCGCCATATGGGCCATTGTTCTTGGCGCCTTCCTAGGAGTTCTTTATGCCATTTTTCGGCAGAGAAGGGAGGCAAAGAAATGACTTATTTCACGATGTTTTACCTTTTCTTCCGAATTGGATTGGTGGGGTTTGGTGGCGGATTGGCCATGCTTCCGTTAATATTCCAGGGTGTCCAGGAATTTGGATTTATGAGTCGTCAAGAGTTTTCGAATCTAGTGGCTCTGTCTCAAATCACTCCCGGTCCAGTTGCCGTGAATGCCGCCACTTATGTGGGATTTCACTATGCTGGTGTACCAGGTGCCGTGGTGGCCACGTTGGGAATCGCCTTGCCTTCCTTTATTATTATGTTGGTAGTGGCCCGTTTGGTCACAAGATACCAACACACGTTGGGTGTGAAGGGAATCTTTGCGGGAATTCGTCCGGTTACTGCCGGATTGATTGCAGCGGCGGCCATCATGTTAGCCGAAACGGCACTTTTTAATAGCCCGGTATTTAGCCGAATTTTTTTGGAAGATCCAATGGCTGCTATCAATTTGATTCCCGCCATTATATTTGGGGTATCATTTCTGCTGATAGCTAAGTTAAAAATTAGCCCTACCTTTATCATTTTAGGTATGGGCGTGATAGGAGCGTTCATATGTGGGTAGGAGGAGCAAGGGTGGTCATATTTAATGACCAGAAGCAAGTATTGATGGTGAAGCACCATCAGGACGGAAAGGACATTTGGTTGGTTCCCGGAGGTTCCATTGAAGAGGGAGAAAATGCCATGGAGGCTGCCCGCAGAGAAGTGGCGGAAGAAACGGGACTGGATGTAGAAATTGGGAAAATGCTTTGGCATGTGGAGGAAGTGTCTCCCAAAAGGGGGCAACGGTTTGTCAACTTCTTTCTAGGGGAAGTCACAGGGGGCACTCTGGTGGTAGGTCAAGATCCGGAAAGAGGAGTGGACCATCAAGTGGTGGAAGAGGTCCGATTTGTGTCCAGGGAAGAGATGCAAGGCATGGAAGTGTTGTACCCCGAATATCTGAAAAATGAATTATGGGAATTGCTGGAAAGGAAGGAAGGTTTCCTTCACACCGCGTTTAAGGTTCGGTAATTCAGAACATATATCGACGAGATAAGCATAGTATACAGGAATAAGGTGATGAGATTCGTGGACGTGAGAAAGGATGGCATGATGAAACAGATTGTAATTGAAATGGAAAATGGCAAGGAGATGAAGGGCGAACTTTATGAGGATATCGCTCCGGAAACGGTAGCCAATTTTGAGAAGTTGGTGAAGGAAGGCTTTTACGATGGCCTGACATTTCACCGTGTAATTCCCGGATTTATGATTCAAGGTGGTTGTCCTCAAGGTACAGGAACAGGCGGCCCCGGGTACACCATCAAAGGGGAGTTTGCTCAAAATGGGGTTGACAATAATCTTTGCCACCAAAGGGGTGTGCTTAGTATGGCCAGAAGCGGACACCCGGATTCTGCAGGGTCCCAGTTTTTCATCATGGTGCACGATGCGCAACACCTAGATGGTGGGTATGCGGCCTTTGGAAAGATAACAGAAGGGCTGGATGTAGTGGATGAAATAGTAGAAAGCCCAAGAGATTTTCGGGATAAACCGTTAAAAGCTCAACGGATGAAAAGTGTGAGAATGATAGAAAAATAGTAATAAAAGCCGAATAAAAACAAAAAGAAAGAATAACGCTCAAATGTTGAAATATCAACGAAAATGAGCGTTTTCTTTGTGAAGAAATGGTGAAATTTGGGGAAAAATGTTGACATAAAGCGAGAAATGGGGTAGCCTGTACAAGGCCAATCGGAAAGGGCGATTTTTCAATATTTCCGAAGAAGCGAGGTATAATGAATGAATCGAAAAATACGGGCCGGTATTCTGGCCATTCTCTTTGTGGGCGCTACACTTTTACCTATTTTAGGAGTAGAAGCTATGAGAGCCCCTCAAGAAATAACGCCCATCGGCAGTTATGAAAGAAACTTGGTTCCCTTAAGCTTTGAAACAGAGTATGAGTATACAGACGAAGTTTCGGAGGGAGTGAGTGCCTTGATGTCTATGGGGACCCCTGGATTAGGGGAAGAAGTTAAATATGTGGTTCGTGAAAATGGTTTTGTTGCGTCGGAAGAAATCATCGCAGTAAGAACCATTAAAGCACCGGTGAACCAAAAGATTTTAATGGGAACCCGACAAAACACAGTATATGCTTCCGGAAATCATACCCATATTTCATATGATGGACCGGTTGTCAGTGGAACGGGCACTTTCTTATGTCCAGTGCAAGGATACGTGTTCTCCTCCCCTTATGGACAACGGAATGGAAGGATGCATTACGGCGTGGATTTGACCGCACCAGTGGGTACGGCCATATATGCCAGTGATGGGGGTACGGTGATCTACGCAGGAACACGGAATTCTTATGGATTGTTGGTAATCATCGACCATGGAAACGGGTACAAAACCTATTATTCACACTGCAATACCATTAGTGTGTCAGCAGGCGATGACGTTACCCAAGGACAGACCATAGCTACGGTGGGCAGAACGGGGAATGCTACCGGGTCTCACATTCATTTTGAAATTCGCCATAACGATGCTTGTGTCGATCCGGCCAGCCTAATCGCCTTGTAGGAAAACAAGGGGAAGTCGTTGAAAGAATTGGGTAAAAATAGTATAATCAAAGGCAGGATATTTCCTGCCTTTTTATTTTTCCACTATTATAAAAGTGGGAGGTGGGTATATTTATAGATACCCGTCAAGTGATGCCATGGAAGCAATCATTCACGAGACGTGAGATAAAATCAGATAGATAGGAGCCAATCATGAAAA
The DNA here is from genome assembly GCA_964450985.1 of uncultured Oscillospiraceae bacterium. Classification (GTDB taxonomy): domain Bacteria; phylum Bacillota; class Clostridia; order Peptostreptococcales; family Anaerovoracaceae; genus JAAZGD01. The sequence goes on from CAYVFH010000026.1 coordinate 12,612, forward strand.
TCTACAACACCTTGACCAAACAGAAAGAAGAATTCATACCGCTGGACGAGAACAGAGTTCGCATCTATGTATGTGGACCCACGGTTTATAATTATTTCCACATAGGAAATGCCAGACCCTTTGTGGTCTTTGATACCTTGCGACGTTATATGGAATATATCGGGTATCAGGTGGACTTTGTACAGAACTTTACGGATGTGGATGACAAAATCATCAATCGGGCCAAGGAAGAAGGAATATCCGCCAGTGAGGTGAGTGAAAAATACATTCAGGAATACTTCAAGGATGCGGAAGCCTTAAATGTGCGGAAAGCCACGGTGCACCCGAAAGTAACGGAAAATATCCCACAGATTATCGAATTTGTCCAGGGATTAATCGATAAGGGGTATGCCTATGAAAGGGACGGGGATGTTTACTTCAATACCAGAGCATTTTCCGGGTATGGCAAGTTAAGCAAACAGAACATACAGGAGTTGGTATCCGGCTGCCGGGTGGAAATTGACGAAACAAAAAAAGATCCTTTGGATTTCGCCTTGTGGAAAGCAAGAAAAGAAGAGAGTGAAATTGCATGGGAATCTCCCTGGGGCATGGGTCGGCCCGGTTGGCATATTGAATGTTCTACTATGAGCAAGAGATACTTGGGCGATACCATAGATATTCATGCGGGAGGACAAGACCTAACCTTCCCTCATCATGAAAATGAGATAGCTCAATCCGAAGCACAAAACGGGGTACCCTTTGCCAAGTACTGGATGCACAATGGATACATAACCATTGACAATGAAAAAATGAGTAAATCCAGGGGTAACTTCTTTACGGTAAGAGACATACTGAAGGAGTATGACGGGGAAGTGATA
>CAYVFH010000027.1:0-10673 GCA_964450985.1 uncultured Oscillospiraceae bacterium
CATGGAAAAACTACAACCACCTCTATGGTTTCTTTAATTCTCCAGGATGGGGGGAAAGACCCCACCATCTTAGTAGGTGGTAATCTCCCGGAAATCGGGGGCAATGTGAAAGTGGGAAAAGGGGAGTATTTTGTTACCGAAGCCTGTGAATATATGGATAGTTTTTTAAACCTGAAGCCAAAAATAGAAATCATTTTAAATATTGACTCAGATCACCTGGATTATTTCAAGGATATTGATCACATCGCCAAATCCTTTCAAACCTTTGCCCAATTAGTGCCCCGGGATGGGTATATTATTGCACTGGATTCCAACCCATTTGTGAAGTCCGTTACCCAGGAACTATCCAATGTGATTACCTTTGGACTTACGGAAAATTGTCATTATTGGGCAAAAAACATTCATTTTACAGAAGCGGGATATCCCCTTTATGATTTATATCATGGAGATGAATTCCTGGTGGAGATGGAATTATCTGTTCCCGGGGAACACAACATATTAAACTCCCTGGCCGCTTTTGCTTGCGGTCATACACTAGGCGTATCTCCGGAATCCATGAAAGAAACCTTGAAAGCTTTTCGTGGAACCCAGAGACGATTTGATATTCAGGGAAGAACGGATAAGGGAGTGGTGATCGTGGATGACTATGGCCATCACCCCACGGAAATACGAGCTACTCTTCGGGCGGCCAGGAATATGCCCATGAAAAATCTTTGGTGCCTTTTTCAGCCCCATACCTACACTAGAACAATGGCGCTATTTGATGAGTTTGCCGAATCCTTTGAAGATGCAGATCGGCTTATCATGGCGGAAATATATGCGGCCCGTGAAAAAAATATATACAAAATCAGTTCAAAAACCATCATTGATAAAATCAAAGAAAAAGATCCGGAACGATTCGCGTATTATTTTGAAACCTTTGAAGAAATTGCAGACTTTGTTTATCAAAATGCTCAGGATGGTGATTATATTATCACCATGGGCGCCGGGGATATTTACAAGGTGGGAGAAATGATTCTGGAAAAAGATTTTTTGTAGGAGGTGGCAATGGGTTACGAAGAATATCTGGGGCTGGAAGAAGAACGGAGAACTCGTAATAGAAAATGGTTGGAGAAGGGAGTTACCTTCACGGATTTGGATAGCGCCTACATCGATGAAGAAGTCACCATTGGTGAAAGCACCCATATCGGCCCCAACGTGGTTTTAGAAGGCAACACTTCCATCGGTTGTAGATGCCAGATTCGGGGAAACACACGAATCAAGGACTGCATCATTGGAGATGGAACTGAAGTGGAGGCATCGGTGTTGATAGAAAGCCAGGTGGGGGAAGATACCAAAATAGGTCCATTTGCCTATTTAAGACCCGGCAGCAAGGTGGGAAGCAGATGCAAGGTAGGAGATTTTGTGGAGGTTAAAAATTCCTCCATGGGGGATGGAAGTAAAGCTTCTCATTTAACATACATCGGGGATTCCGATGTTGGTCGAGATGTGAATATCGGATGCGGCGTAGTTTTTGTGAACTATGACGGAAGGGACAAGCACCGTTCTGTGGTAAAAGATGGTGCTTTCATTGGTTGCAATACGAATTTAGTATCTCCTGTCACAGTGGGAGAGGAATCTTACATTGCGGCTGGTAGCACTGTCACTATAGACGTGCCCAAGGGGTCTCTTTTTGTAGCCAGAGCCAAGGGGAAAATTATTGAAGGTTGGGTAGAAAGAAGAGGATTACTGAAGAAGAAAGGGAAGGTGTAAAAAAGAGATGAAACAAGCGGCATTTGCGGACTATAAGGTATTTGCAGGGAATTCTCATTTGGAATTGGCAGAGGAAATAGCATCCATTATGGGCAAGCCTTTGGGGAAGGCATCGGTTTCCACCTTTAGTGACGGGGAAATTACAGTAAATTTGTGGGAAACGGTACGCGGTATTGACTGCTACATCGTTCAGTCCACTTGTGATCCGGTCAACAACAATCTTATGGAATTACTGATTATGATAGACGCTATGAAAAGGGCATCTGCCGGCAGAATTAATGCCATTATCCCTTATTACGGATATGCGAGACAAGATCGAAAGACCAAAGCGAGGGATCCCATTACCGCTAAGTTGGTGGCGGACCTCCTAGTGGCTGCGGGAGCAGATCGGGTACTGACCATGGATTTACATGCCGCACAAATTCAAGGATACTTCAATATCCCTGTGGATCATCTCTTGGGTGTTCCCATTCTGGTAAAATACTTTAAGGACAGAGCAATGGAGGATCTGGTTATTGTTTCTCCGGATCATGGCTCGGTAACACGGGCTCGTAACATGGCGCAACCATTAAATGCCCCTATTGCGATTATAGATAAAAGACGGCCGGAACCCAATAAAAGTGAAATTATGAATATTATCGGTGAAATTGAAGGAATGAATTGTGTTCTAGTAGATGACATGATTGATACTGCTGGCACCATTACCAATGGGGCCACGGCGCTTATGGAAATGGGTGCGAAATCAGTAATGGCATGTGCCACCCATCCCATATTGTCCGGTCCTGCCATCGAGAGACTGGTGAGTTCACCCATTCACGAATTGGTGCTGTTGAACACGGTACCAATTCCCGAGGAGAAGAGAATCCCTACCATGAAGATTCTATCGGTGGCACCACTCTTTGCGGAAGCCATGCTTCGGGTATTTACCAACGATTCTATCAGTAAACTCTTTGATTAGCGCATGAAGGAAGACAGGGTAGTATGTTTGTGATTGTTGGTTTGGGCAATCCCGGCCGAAAATATCAAAACACGCGACACAATCTGGGGTTCATTACTGTGGATCAGTTGGCAGAAAAACACCAGATCAAGGTGAGCAAATTATCATTTAAAGCATTGGTTGGTGATGGAGTCATTGCCAACCAAAAAGTTTTATTGGTGAAACCCCAAACCTATATGAATCTATCGGGAGAATCTGTACGTCAGATTGTCCAATACTATAAAATAGCTCCGGAGAACCTTCTGGTGATTTATGATGATGTAGATATTGAGACCGGAAAGATACGTGTTCGGAAAAAGGGGTCCGCGGGATCCCATAACGGGATGAAATCCATCATCTACCAAATACAATCAGATGAGTTTCCAAGAATACGAATCGGTATAGGGGGGGAGCGCAGGTTGTCCCTACGAGATTTTGTGACGGGAGGATTTTCGAAAGAGGAGAAGCCGTTGTTGGAAGATGCGGTACAGCGTTCCGTGGGAGCCATCGAAAGTATCATAGCTGAAGGTGTGGACCGAGCTATGAATCGTTACAACGGGTGAAGAAATGAAAGAATATACCGGGATTTCTGAAAGTCGAACCGCGAAGGTGGTTGCCGATTTATGGAGTGAAAAGAAGGGGAAAGTACTGTTGGTGGTTTCCACACCTCTTCGGGCGAAGAGATTGGCCGCGGACCTTTCTTTTTTTGTGGAAGAAAATATTTTTGTAATGCCAGCAGAGGAAGGCACTTTTTTACGGTATGAAGCCAAGAGCAAAGAAGGGTTATGGGAACGAATGGCAGGACTGAAAGCACTCCTGTCAGATGCTCCAGGAGTGGTAATTGCCCCTATTTCCGCATGCTTGCGCAAGCTACCGCCCCCATCCTATTATCAAGAAAAAGAAATAGAATTAAGGAGCGGTGGAGAATACCCATATGAAGAACTTACTCTGCGACTAAACCAGCTGGGCTATGAGCGGCTTCCCATGATTACGGATCCCGGTCAGTTCAGCATTCGTGGAGCCATTATCGATGTATTTTCCCCAGATGCAGAGAATCCCGTGCGGTTGGAATTTTTTGACCAGGAGTTGGAATCCATACGTACCTTCGATATCAAAACACAACGATCCATAACCCGAATCCATGAAGTGACATTATATCCTGCGTCGGAAGTGTTGGTAAATGACAAGATGCTTCAACTAGGTTGGGAGAAAATCCATAATGAATATCAGGAATGGATTGAGTTAACAAAAATAGAAAATCCGGAAAGAGCGAAGGAGCTGGAAAAAAGATTGAGCCAGCTGGAAGAGAATATTTTGATTGGCAAAAACCGACAGGTGATGGAGCAGAATGCAGAATACTTTTATCCACATACCTCATATCTGTGGGAATACCTGAACCCGGGAGACATGTTGGTGGTTGAGGATTCCCAACGGATTTTGGAAGAAGCGGCCAATCGGGAAGAAGAAGGTCTGAAGGAGTGGGAAGTGTTGCTTTCTATGGGACGAGCCATTCCAAAAGATAAAGAGAGAATCATATCTGCAGATACTTTTTGGGATTGCCTTAAAGACTTGGCCAAATCTCAACCGAATCAGGAGCAGGTGGGAGACAGGGTTTTCATTACACCGTTGCCCAAAGAAATCCCCGGAATATTTGTGGAGAGTTCCATAGCCATTTCTTCGAAGCAGGCCCCTGTGTACAATGGCAGTATGGATGTCTTCATGAGGGATATGAAGAAGTACCACACCATGGGGTATGAAATTATAATCGCCTGTTCCAGCCAGGATCGGGAGAAGAATCTCAGGGATTTGTTGGAAAGAGAGAATCTCACGGATCGTATAGTTCTGCGCCAAGGAACATTAACCTCCGGTATGGAATTCCCGGACGAAAAACTTTTAATATTGTGGGATGGAGACATCTTTACTACAAGCAAACAAAAGTCCAGACGGAAAAGAAGCAAAAAGGAAGGCCAAGTTATCAAGGCTTTCACAGACCTTTCCAAGGGGGATTATGTGGTGCACGAAAGCCATGGAATTGGCAGATTTGTAGACATTCAACAACTTACAGTAGAAGGTATTAAAAAGGACTATCTTAAAATAAAGTATGCAGGGGAAGATACGCTTTATATTCCGGTGGAGCAGATGGACCTGATTCAGAAGTACATTGGTTCAGACGGGGCAGCTCCTAAGATCAATAAGCTATCCGGACCGGAATGGAAGAGGGCCAAAGCCAGCGCCAAAGAAGCTATTCTTGAAATGGCACAGGAAATTTTAGAACGTTCGGCGGAACGGGCCGCTCTGCCCGGTTATGCCTTTGGCCCGGACACTCCTTGGCAACAAGAGTTCGAGGATCAATTTCCATATACGGAGACAGAGGATCAGCTGCGCTGTATCGAAGAAATTAAAAGGGACATGGAGAAGCCGGAGCCTATGGACCGACTACTCTGCGGGGATGTGGGATTTGGTAAAACCGAGGTGGCAGCCCGGGCGATTTTCAAATGTGTGGCGGAAGGGAAGCAGGCGGTCATTCTGGTTCCTACCACCCTATTGGCAAACCAACATTATCACACTTTGACACAGCGGTTCGAAGGGTTCCCTTTTCGTGTAGAGATGTTGTCCCGGTTCCGAACAGATAAAGAACAAAAAATCATTGTGGAAAAAGTGAAGAGTGGCACCATAGATATTATCATTGGCACCCACCGGTTACTTTCCAAGGATGTGGGGTTCAAGGATTTGGGGCTTCTGGTCATCGACGAGGAACAACGATTTGGTGTAAAGCATAAGGAAACCATTAAAGAGCTCCGAAGTCATGTGGATGTGCTGGCCTTGTCTGCCACACCCATTCCGCGAACACTGCATATGTCCCTGACAGGAATCCGGGACATGAGCTTGATTGAGGATCCGCCGGAAGAAAGATACCCGGTGCAAACCTATGTGTTGGAAGAAGATGAGTTGGCCATTCAAGACGCCATTCGAAAGGAATTGAAGCGAGGCGGCCAGGTTTATGCGGTGTATAACAGAGTGCGAGGAATCATGCGAGTAGCCAGGCAGTTAAGCAATCTAGTGCCCGAAGCCCGGTTGGCGGTAGGCCATGGTCAGATGAATGAAGGTGCATTGGAAGATGTGATGTTGGGATTTGTGGAAGGGGAGAAAGATATCCTGTTATCCACCACCATTATTGAAGCAGGTTTGGATATTCCCAATGTCAATACCATCCTCATATTAGAAGCGGATCATTATGGCTTGTCCCAATTATATCAGCTAAGGGGTCGAGTAGGGCGTTCCAACCGCCTGGCCTATGCCTATTTGTTTTATCGAAGAGGAAAGGCTCTTAGCGAAGCGGCAGAAAAAAGGTTGCGAGCCATCCGCGAGTTTACAGAGTTGGGTGCAGGTTTCAAGGTGTCCATGCGGGATCTGGAAATCCGCGGTGCCGGTAATTTGCTGGGCACACAACAATCCGGGCATATGATGACGGTGGGATATGAGCTTTATGTACGGTTATTGGAAGAAGCCATACTTACCCTTCAGGGGAAACCCATTCCGGCAGAAAAACAGGACACCTCGGTGGAACTGAAGGCATCGGCATATATCCCTACGGAATACGTGCCGGATGAGGTGTTGAAGCTGGAAATGTATAAGAAAATTGCCGATGCAGACACACGAGAAGAGATGGCAGAACTGGAAGAGGAAATGAAGGATCGATTTGGGGATGTTCCCGTCACCGTCACCACCCTTCTGATGATTTCTCTTATCCGTTCCCTGGCGGAAGAGCTGGCCATCACTCGCATCACAGAAGAAAAAGGGAAAATTCTGTTTTATGTTGCCAAGGATAATCCCATTGAACCCGTTGGGTATGCCAATCTGTATGAAACATTTGGAAAACGGGTGGAGATTGGAGGAAGTGTAAAGCCTCTGATCAAGTTGGAAAAAAATGAGAAACAGAAGCTGGAGGAAACCCTGGCATTTTTGGAAATTCTAAAAGGCCTGTGATATAATGAGCCATCCTAATATCTCATGAAACCATTGGTAGAAGGAGGAAAAAATGCTGTTCAAAAACATCACCATATTGGATCGAGACTTGGCCCCTCAGGAAAACATGTATGTGGGGACGTTGCATCGAAAAATCCACTATATCGGCAAGATTTTTCCGGAAAACCACAGTATATATGGGGAAACTTTTGATGGAAAAGGGAAGCTCCTTATGAGTGGGTTTTTCAATAATCATGCCCATTCACCCATGACATTGATGAGGGGCTACGGCGAAAATATGGTTCTCAAAGACTGGTTGGAAAAGAGGATATTTCCCTTTGAGGCGCTTTTGCAAGGACGGGATGTCTACTATGCCACATTACTTGCCATGGCAGAATCTTTACGATTTGGAATTGTATCTACCACCGATATGTATTATTTTTCAAAGGACATGGTGCGCGCCATTTCGGAAAGTGGTGCCAAGAATAATCTGTCCCGGAGTATCGCCAATTTTACGGGGGAAGACTTGTGGAGCTTGCCGGGAGCCCTTGAGATGAAAGAGTTATACGAAAATTATCATATGGCGGATGATGGGAGGATTCGCATTGATATGAGCTTGCATGCAGAATATACTTCCAATCCGGATACGGTGGCGGCATTATCAAAATATACTCAGGAAATTGGGGCAAATATGCATGTCCATGTTTCGGAGACCCTGGAAGAGCACCAGGCATGTAAAGAGCGACACGGGAAAACGCCGGCTTCCTATTTAAGAGATTTGGGCTTGTTTGAAACACCTACTACAGCCGCACATTGTGTATGGGTGGAAGAAGGGGATATGGCATTATTAAAAGAAAAGGGAGTCACGGTAGCGGTAAATCCCATTAGCAATTTGAAGCTAGCTAGCGGTGTCTGCAATGTTCCCGCCTTGTTGGAGAGGGGAATCAATGTTACCATTGGTACCGATAGTGTGGCCAGTAACAACAGTTTGAATTTTTTGGAGGAAATGAAAGTATTTGCATTGGCATCCAAGATGCAGTTCAAAGACCCAACAAAAGTCACTCCGAAGGAAACGCTTTTTGCAGCCACCAGAGCAGGGGCGCTGGCGCAAGGGAGAGAGGATACGGGTCTTCTGGAAGAAGGATACTTGGCGGACCTGATAGTACTTGACATAAGCGGTGTTCACATGAAGCCGGTACATAATCTTTTGAATAATATCGTGTACTCCTCGTCCGGTAGCGATGTGGTGTTGACCATGGTGGATGGAAAAGTGTTGTACCGAGAAGGCACATTCCCTACCATAGATGTGGAAAAAGTGGTTTACGAAACCGAAAAATCCGTGGCAAGAATTTTATCAGAATGTTAGACCCTGGAGTGTAGAATGGCAAAAAAATCATTTTTTCAAGGCGCGATAATTTTAGCGGTAGCGGGCATCATCATCAAGGTGCTGGGCGCTTTTTTTCGGATTCCGTTGGCAAACATGATTGGAACCCAGGGGATGGCTTATTATCAAGCCGCCTATCCCGTATACGTATTTTTTATGATGTTGGCCACGGCAGGAATTCCGGTGGCCATCTCCAGAATGGTATCTGAGAGAATGGCAATGGACAATCATCATGGTGCCCATAAAGTGTTCCGGGTTTCTCTGGTGTTGTTACTCACCATCGGCCTTGTCTCATCTTCCGTGTGTTTTTTTGGAGCAGGACTCATTGTAAAATGGATTAATATGGAGGGGGCCTATATTGCCATGCGCTCCATTGCCCCGGCACTGCTGTTTGTTTCGGTAATGGCCGCTTTTCGCGGGTACTTTCAGGGAATGCAGAATATGAAGCCAACGGCCACTTCCCAAGTGATTGAGCAGCTATTTCGGGTGAGTGTTGGCCTATCTTTGGCCTATGTTCTTATCAAAACCGGTACTATGGAAGCGGCGGGGGGTGCAGCTTTTGGGGCCACCATCGGGGGCATTGCCGGACTCACTGCGGTGGCGATGATTTATGGGATCAAGAAAAAGGGTTTCAGAGAAGACATTCTCCGGACTTCTTATATGGAAGAAGAAACAGGACCTGTGATATTATCCAAAATATTTGTCATAGCCGTGCCCATTACCATTGGTGCTGCCATCATGCCTATTATGAATTTCATCGACGTGGCTATCATTATGCGAAGATTGGAATCTGCAGGTTACGTATTATCCCAGGCGGAAGATTTATATGGCCAGCTTTCCGGTTTTGCAGGCCCTTTAATTAATTTTCCTCAAGTGTTGACCCAGGCGGTGGCCATGAGTTTGGTGCCCACTGTGGCCATGGGATGGAAACAGAGAGACATGGAATTTTTACACAGCAACATTCAACTTGGGCTCCGAACCGCTATGTTGGCAGGCTTTCCTTGTGCCGTCGGGTTATTAGTGCTGGCCCAGCCCATTATGACCCTGCTATATCCTTTCCAGCGAGAGAGTGCTTTGGCTGCCGCTCCTATCCTAATGATTATGGCAGTGGGTGTTATATTTCTATCTACTGTGCAAACCTTGACCGGTGTTCTGCAGGGAGTGGGGAAACAGCTGATTCCCGTTCGTAATCTGGCCATTGGGGCTATAGTGAAAATAGGGATTACCTGGTGGCTGGTAGGGATTTATGCCGTCAACGTGAAGGGCGCGGCCATCGGAACCGTGTGTGCCTATTTAGTGGCGGCAGTACTCAATCTACTGGCCATACGAAAGCATACCGGAACCACCTTTGATTTATCTCTAACATTTTTGAAACCGGGAATCTCGGCTTTGATTATGGGTGTGGCAGCCTATGGTGGCTACCAGATACTTTATAGCGCACTGGGCTCCAATGCCATTGCCGTGGCTTTGGCCATCGGGGGATCTGCGTTACTTTATGGTGCACTACTATTTGCTACCAAAGCCGTTACCAGGGAGGAACTGGCGAAAATGCCGAAAGGCACCAAGATTTTGAAATTAGTGGATGCTTTCCGAAGGAAGTGAGGAAGAACTGGCATGATTCAACCAACACCAACGTGGGACTTAATCAAACTGAAGCAAGAAGCAACCACTTCCCGGGATGCAATGGACCGGCTTCTTACCATCGTTAAAATCCTTCGGGAAGAATGCCCTTGGGATCGGGAACAAACCCACGAAAGCCTCCGAAGCTGTCTTATGGAAGAAGCTTATGAAGTAGTGGATGCCATTAATCGTAAAGATGATGACAATCTGGAAGAAGAGCTGGGAGATGTGTTACTTCAGGTAGTGTTCCACGGAATCCTGGGAGAAGAAAGAAATAAATTTGATTTTACAAGAATCGCAAATCGGGAATGTGAGAAAATGATTCGTCGTCATCCCCATGTTTTTTTGAAAGAAAAAGTCGATTCTATTGACAAAGCCCTTGAAAAATGGGAGAATGTCAAGAGAAAAGAACGGGAAGACACCTCGCATACTCATCGACTTCAGGCAGTTCCCAGAGCCTTGCCTGCACTGATTCGTAGTTACAAACTACAAGCAAGGGCGGCGGAAGCCGGGTTTGATTGGGCGGAGGTGTCGGGTGCTTTTCAGAAGCTAGAAGAGGAATTGTCAGAGTTGAGAGAGGCAACCGAAGGAAAAGACCCTGGCCATATGGCTGAGGAGTTGGGAGACTTGATTTTTTCCGCGGTGAATGTGGCTCGTTTCCTGGGTGTGAACCCGGAAGAAGCTTTGAACGCCACTTCAGAAAAGTTCGTAAGGCGTTTTTCCGAGGTGGAGCAAGGGGCCAAAGCCATTGGAAGGAGACTGGAAGAAATGTCTCTGGAAGAGATGGACGTGCTTTGGGAGCAGGCGAAGAATTCGGGAAACATCAAGTAAATCCACAGTGTCATCGGAATCATGAAGGAGGAATTGTACACATGAATAAGGCAGAATTAGTAGCTGCAGTTGCAGACAAGACGGGTTTTACCAAGAAAGACGCAGAAGTTGCCGTTAATGCATTTATCGATGTTGTTGAAACGG
>CAYVFH010000027.1:10683-13001 GCA_964450985.1 uncultured Oscillospiraceae bacterium
GCATTGGTCAAAGGTGAAAAAGTACAGCTTATCGGTTTTGGAACCTTTGAAACAAGAGCCAGAAAAGCAAGACAGGGAAGAAACCCAAGGAAGCCTGGCGAAGTCATCAAGATCGCTGCATCCAAGGCACCTGTTTTCAAAGCAGGAAAAGCTTTGAAGGATGCTGTGAATAAATAAGTTGGATCAATGAAGTGGAGGGCGGCTTGGTCCGCTCTCTTTTTTTACTTTCATTCCTGGGCGTGGAGGAGTTGCGAAATGCGTGTTGATAAGTTTCTGAAAAACTCAAGATTGATTAAACGACGAACCATTGCCAAGGAGGCCTGTGATACCGGAAAGGTGGAGATAAACGGAAAGGCTGCAAAAGCAGGTAGCGAAGTGAAAGAAGGGGATGTAATTACTCTGCTTCTGGGAAGGGGAACCATGCGTGTTAGGGTGTGTTGTTTGACAGAATCCTCTCGAAAAGAGGATGCGGTGGGGATGTATGAGATTATCGAATAGTAGGTATGGAAGGGGACCTGGCCATGAGAAAGCATTCTAAAATTACACAACTGGTGGTCATATCTTTTATGATTGCGCTGGAAGTGATTTTAACCAGAATTTTTGCGTTGTTTGTACCTACTTCATTTCGCATCTCTCTGGGATTCTTGCCGGTGTCCATGACGGCCATTTTGTATGGACCCATATGGGCGGGGGTGGCCTATGCCTTGGGAGACCTAATCGGTATGTTGTTATTTCCCATGGGACCGTATTTCCCGGGGTTTACTCTCACTGCTTTTCTGACAGGCCTTACCTTTGGTTTGGTTCTGCACAAGAAAGAGGTTACCATAAAAAGGACATTGATGGCATCTCTCATTGTGGTGGTGTTCTGGAATTTGATTCTGGACACCTACTGGATTTACCTGCTATATGATCAAGCTTTCATTGCCATGTTACCCATGCGTTTTGTGAAAGGCATTATTACCGTTGCCATGCATATTACACTGATCCCTCTAACATGGAACAAATATCTCTCAAAACTGGAATTTTTGAAACAGTCATGAAAAATGCATATTACTACTATGTTGCCTTAAACTTGTCTTCCTATGCGGCCATCGGTATGCTTCTGCCACTGTTAGGCCAGTATCTGGATTTCTTGGAGTTCTCCGGACAACAAATCGGAACTGTAACTTCCCTGGCCACCGCAACGGCCATTTTTGCCACTACCTTTTGGGGAGAGAAATATGCCAACAGCTCTCGGAAAAAGAATGTGGTAATTTTTTTATGCATATTATCAGCCATCATTGGGGTGGGTTTGTTGGCATGCACCTCCTACTGGGCTTTCTTGGTAGGGTTTATGGTACTGTATTTCTTCCAATCACCGGTGATGGGTTTAAATGATGCCATGACCATCGAATCAGGGCAACCCTTTAGTGCCATTCGAAAGTGGGGATGTATCGGGTTCGCATTGGCTACCTTTTTGCAGGGCGCCTGGCTGGAGAGATGGGTATATTTGTCATATTTCCCCTGTACTCCCTGGCATTTTTGTTCACGGCCGGTGCCATTGTTTTTATTCTGCGAATGGAAAAATCAAACAGGGATGTTCAGCAAAGATGGGAGAATTCTCCAGCAGCACACAAGGATAAAAAACAACGGGTTGGTTACAAGGAAATACTGGGAAATCGAAAGCTGATGGCTCTGATTGCCAGTTCCTTTTTCTTGCTAGGAACTAATGTGGCCAATAACACTTATTTTAGTTTTCTCTATATAGAAGGGGGCGGCACCCTGGCTGGCGTTGGTACTGTATTCTTGCTGATGGTGGGGAGCGAAACCGTATTCATGGCTTTATCCAACCGAATTTCCGCAAAAATAGGTTTGGAGCGGGCCATTCTGATAGCTATGGTAATTTCTGTTTTGAGATTTGGCTGGTATAGCACCGGCCCCACCTATACGTGGTTGTTGGCATTTTTCTTCTTACAAGGTGCAGTAAACGGCATTCTTTTAGTGGAATTTATACGGTACATACACCAGACGGTGGAACCGGCCCAGTTAGGTTTGGGGATCTCCTTGTACTATGCCATCTCCAACAACCTGTCCACCATCTTCTGCCAATTTATCGGAGGCATGGCCCTGGATTATGGAGGCGGGCCGGGGGTATATCTATTTTTTGCATGCTATAACATTATCGGGGTGGTTCTATATTTGATTTTCGGTCTATATAAAAGGTAAGAAAAAAACAGACCAAAAACATGGAAAAACATGAAAATGTATGTTGACAAAGAGGACCCCAGATAGTATTATATAACTTGCCGCCACGGGAGACCGGGCGGAAACAGGGGCGT
>CAYVFH010000028.1:0-12994 GCA_964450985.1 uncultured Oscillospiraceae bacterium
GTGGTTTTTTTCATAGAAAGAGAGCCGTCCCAAAAGACGGCTCTCTTTTCTTTGGTAACCATAAGTTGCGGCACTTTGCATCAAGGGGTTTAATATAATAGGTATTCCAACATCCAGTCTTCATTAATACCCTGTATGCCTGTGCCATAAGTTTTTAACACCTTCATAATCGAATTCTCTTCCATGGCCGCACCAATAAAAGCTCTTTCTACTTCAGCGATGTTTTCCATGGCAAAAAAATCCCCGTAGTACTTAAAGGCCGATATTTTCCCTTTATTTATATTGATTCTTGTTTCAACCATACCGCTATCATGCTTTTTTCTTTTAATGAGATCGCAGCCCGGAGAGGCCCCATAGTTCCACTCCCAAGTCGCATACTTTTGGTTCCTTAGGTCTTTTATCATCCGTTCTTCTTCTTTTGTGAGACATAAGGGGTACATCTCATTTTCCCGGCTTACCTGTCTCACCAAGGAATCCATAAAGCTTTCTATCGTTGTTGGTTGTTTCAGATGTTCTTTTACGTTAGTGACACGTTCTTTAACCGATTGAATGGCTTTGGACTGTATTTTGATATCACTGACATTGAGAGCCTTCACTACGGCTTCCAAATCTGAATTGAAAAGAATTGTGCCATGGTGCAATATTCGTCCCGCCCTTCGGTATTGCGCATTCCCGGAGAACTTTTTTCCCTCAATGGTCAAATCATTCCTTCCCGTGAACTCTGCTATTATTCCATACTCTTCCAAGGTTTTTATAACAGCTTTTGTGAAATATGCAAAGTCAAAAGTTCCGTTTTCCGACTCCCTAGTTATGAAAGTAAAGTTGATGTTCCCTAAATCATGATATACCGCGCCGCCACCCGACATTCTCCTTACCACATGAATATCATTCTCTTTTACATAGGAATAGGAAATCTCTTCCAAGGTGTTTTGGTAGTTTCCAATCACGATGGTGCGATTGTTTTGCCAAAGCATAAAAATGTCGTCTTCAAGGTATTTAAACAAATACTCTTCTAGCGCAAGATTATAATAAGGATCGGTTCGGTCACTTCTTATATATCGCATGATTTTCTCCTAGCCCAAAAAATGAATCATCCGGTCATGGGCTCCGTGCATCGCTTCGTGGATGGCCTCCGATACTGTAGGATGGGGATGTATGGACATGGCAACCTCCTCCGCCGTTGACTCCAGATTCATAGCAAGTGTGGCTTCTGAAATCATGTCTGTGGCATGAACCGCATACATATGCACGCCAACAATTTCCCCATATTTTGCATCTACAATCACCTTGATCAAGCCTCTTTCATCACCCTCTACTTTGGCCTTTCCATTGGCTAAAAGAGGAAATTTACCAACCTTCACTTGACCGTACTTCTCCATGGCTTCTTTTTCTGTCAAACCCACTGACGCCACTTCTGGCTGAATGTATATTGCACTTGGCACTCTATCGTATCTCATCGTGGAAGCTTTTCCGCAAATGTTTTCCACGGCAATGATTCCTTCCATAGAGGCAGTATGGGCCAGCATGGACTTTCCATTGATATCTCCAATGGCATACACATTCTTTAAAGTGGTACATAATCTTTCATCCGTCTTTACTGCCCCTCTGACAGTCTCTATGCCAAGCTTATGGCAATCTAAACCATCCAATGCAGCAACTCTTCCAACTGCCATTAAAACCATATCGGACTCCACTTTCTCTGTATCTCCCTGCTTTTGGAAAGTAACATCATTTTTCCCAATTTCTATCACCTGAGAACTCAAATGGAATTCAATACCCATGTCTGAAAGGTCCTTCATTACTAGCCGGGTAATTTCTTCATCCACCATGGGTAATATGCTATCAAGGAATTCTATCACCGTTACCTTGGCCCCTACCGAAGCCAGGAAATAAGCAAACTCAATTCCGATTACTCCCCCGCCAATCACTGCCACAGTATTGGGAATCTCCGTCAGATTCAACATCTCCTCGCTGCTGAGAACACGGGCTTCGTCATGAATTTTTATGGGTAATGTTTTTGGCTTCGACCCATTGGCCAATATGACGAATTCTCCGGTAATGGTAGTCCCCTGAACTTGAACGGCATGAGAATCCATCAGCACGGCTTCTCCTTCCAACAAAGTGACACCATTGGCTCGTAGCAAGCCCTGAACACCACCTACCAGTTGCTCCACTATCCCGGACTTTCTCCTTTGCACCATCTCCATGTCTAAAGATACAGAATGAAGACCTTCCGTTTTCACCCCAAATTCCGAGGATTCTTTAACCGCCTTCAACATCTCAGCACTTTTCATTAAGGTTTTAGTGGGAATGCATCCCACATTCAAACAAGTTCCTCCCAGAGCCTTTTTTTCAATTAAAGCCACTTTTTTTCCTTGTTGTGCACCCTTAATCGCTGCCACGTAGCCTCCGGGGCCTCCTCCAATTACTATAATATCGTAGTCAAAAGCACCGACCCCGTCACTGTTCACATCTTGCTTTCCGGAAGAGACCGTGTCGTTATTATCCAAATTAGATTGCTTCTCTTTTTTCCCACTTATTATCTCTGCTTCCAAGGATGAGATATTCTCATCCTTCTCTCCCACTATAGCGATAGGCGAGGTAACCGGTACAGAATCTCCTTCCTCAATATATTGACCCAACACAATACCATCTCTTGTGGCTTCAATGTCAATCCCCGTCTTGTCTGTTTCTATAGCAAATAGAGGCTCCCCTTTCCGTACAGCATCCCCCTGTCTTTTGTACCACTTAATTAGTTTCCCTTCGCTCATATTAAAGCCCAATTTGGGCATTATAATCAATTCTGCCATGTTATTGCTCCTTCTATTTCGTCATTTTTCCCTGTCGTTAATAAATGTATCCAAGTCTCTTTTCCACAGTGCCTCTCCCTCTTTGGTAAAGAAGCACCCGGGGATTTCTCCCTTCTCTCGGTGAAATGCCACACATTCACAACATTTTCCCTGCTTTTCACAAGTGGGATACGTGCAAGAACATACCACCTTTGCACAGCTGGTAGCCATAATCCATCTCCTTTTTTCGTTGAAAATCTTCGTCTTTTATATATAAATAATCGAGTCTATATAGGGGTGTTACTTTTGAGTGAACGTAAGTGCAAAGGAGGAGATTCTATATAAACTCGATGTATTTAACTTTAGAAAACAAGAGTAACGGGATTTTCCAATATGTTTTTAATCTCTGCCGTAAATTGAGCGGCCAACAGGCCATCTATAATTCGATGATCCGCAGACAATTGAATGTTCATCATCGGCTTAATTTGTACTTCTTTGTTGCCGACACCATTTACAACTACTACAGGTTCGTCTTTCGTGGCCGATATAGCCAATATAGCTGCCTCAGGTGGATTAATAATAGCTGTAAAATTGTCTATCCCAAACATTCCGAGATTAGATACCGTAAAGGTGCCGCCCGTATATTCCGGCGGAAGCAACTTTCCACTTCGCGCTTTTTCAATCAGTTGACTTGCCTCTTCAGCAATTTGGATCACAGACATTCTCTCTGTTCCTTTTATATTGGGGACAATCAAACCACTGGGAGCCGCAACCGCAACCCCTACGTTCACCGATTCAAACCGAAGAATTTCATTTCCATCCAAAGAAACATTCACATTGGGGTACTTCTGAAGCGCCAGGGTCACTGCTCGCACAATAAAATCAGTGACGGAAACCTTCACCGGAGATACTTCATTCAACTGCTTGCGAACATCCAGCAGTTTCTCTAGGTTCACCTTTTGGGTGAAATATACATGGGGTGCTGAAGAAGCACTCATGGATAATCGTTCTCCAATAATTTTCCTAGTGCCTGCGTAAGGCAATCTCTCACCAATAACCCGACCATCTTCCATGGTTTCGTATCGATCTATCGCGGGACCTTGCGTCATACTCATTGCTTTTCGAACATCCCCTGCCATGATTTTTCCTGTCACTCCCGATCCTACAATCTTATCCAAATTGAGACCGTTTCCCTTGGCAACATTTTTCGCCAGCGGTGTAACCTTTATCCCTTGCGGTTTTGATTCCAAATGCAGGAGGATATCCTTTTCGCATATTCCTCCTCTAAATCCGGTGCCAGCGATATCAAACCATTCCTCGGGAAGAACTCCTCTTTCTACCGCAACTCTTCGTGCTCGCGGAGTAATTCTAACACCTTCTGTTTTTTCCCTTGAAACCGATGGTATATTTTGGTTTGATTTATCCGTATTATGTTTTTGAATATCGGATTTTCCTTCAGATTCTCCTGGCGATGATTTTCCTTGAGCCAAAATTGCCTCTACATCATCGTTATCATCTCCCACAACACAAATAGGTGTTGTTACTGGAACCGAATCTCCTTCACCAATAAGCAGCCTAAGAACTATACCGTCTCCGGTGGCTTCTATGTCAATATTTGTCTTGTCAGTCTCAATACAGAAAAGAGGTTCTCCCTTTTTAACGGCATCTCTCTCCTTCTTATACCACTTTACCAATTTCCCTTCGCTCATATTGAATCCAAGCTTGGGCATGATGATTAATTCTGCCACGATAACCCCCCCTTATTTGAAATAAGATTTTACTTTTTCATATACCTTTTCTTCGGAAGGAATCAATGGAAACTCCAAAGCAGGACTAAACGGCAAAGGAACATTGGGATTGGCTACCCTGCCACAAGGAGCATCTAGATAATAGAACACATCTTCAGCAATGTCAGCTGCAACTTCTGCACCGATGCCGCATCTCTCGTGGGCTTCATCAGCTACGATAAGCTTCCCGGTTTTCTTCACCGATTCGATGACCGTTGCACGGTCAAAGGGCACGATAGTTCTCAAGTCGATAATTTCGCAGTCAATGCCTTCCGCTGCCAATCTTTTAGCGGCCTCTTCCGACTTCATGACCATAGATGAGGTAGCAACAATTGTAATATCTTTCCCTTCCCTTGCAATGCGTGCCTTCCCAAAGGGAATGGGCTCCACCGAATCGTCGATAGAGTAAGTCTTATTGTATTCCATCTTATGCTCAAACAAAATTACCGGATCATTATCCCTGATGGCAGTTTTCAACAAACCCTTCGCCTCTTGTGCCGTGGAGGGAACAACCACTTTAATTCCCGGGAAGTGAGCCACCATGGCTTGCATGGATTGAGAGTGTTGTGCCGCAGAAGAACGGCCAGCCCCGATAGGACAACGAATGGTTAGAGGAACCGTAGCTTGTCCTCCGGACATATATCTGATTTTAGCGGCCTGATTTATCACCTGGTCCGCAGCAACCAACAAGAAGTCTGAGAACATCAGTTCCACTACCGGTCGCAATCCGGTTAATGCCATACCAACACCCATTCCTACAATGCCGGCCTCTGATATGGGAGAATCTTTAACACGCCACTCTCCGTATTTCTCCATCAAGCCTACCGAAGTCTTGAAGTTCCCACCGATGAAGCCGATATCCTCTCCTATCATAAGGACATTTTCGTCCCGAGCCATTTCCTCATCCAGCGCTTCGCAAATAGCTTGTGCATATGTTATTTCTTTCATTTTAAAACCTCACATTCTACTTAAGATGATATGAAATCCCATTACTCCGCTGCAAAAACATCGGTGTAAGCTTCTTTGGCATCAGGATAGTCGCTTTCTGCGGCAAATCGTACCGCTTCTTGTATCCTTTCTTCTACCGAATCTTCGATGCTCTTAAACTCCTTGGTGTCGCTCAGCTTTTCTTTGATGAGAGTTTCTTTGAAACAATCAATGGGGCAACGCTCCATCCAATCTTGCTTTTCCGTTTCGCTTTTTCGGGTTCGATATACCGCAGGATCTCCCACGTGATGTCCCTGCCATCGATAGGTTTTACACTCAATCAGAGTAGGCCCTTCTCCATTTCTGGCACGAGCTACTGCCTCTTGTGCCACTCTGTTCACCGCTATGACGTCCATACCGTCCACGGTAATTCCTGGAATATTATATGACATTGCACGAACAGACAAATCCGGTGTGTTGGTCACATCTCGGATGTCTACAGAAATTCCATACAAATTGTTTTCTATTACGTAAACACATGGTAGCTTCCAAGCCGCCGCCATATTCAAGCTTTCATGAAATGTACCTTCATTGGTGGCAGAATCTCCCATAAAAGAGACGGCTACTTGGCCTGAATTCTTGTATTTCGCTTTATATGCCGCTCCTGTGGCGATGGGGATTTCTCCTCCCACGATGCCGTTGGCACCCAGAATACCTTTATCCAAAGCCATAATATGCATGGAACCACCCTTGCCTCCGGAGTATCCCGTTTTCTTTCCCAGGATTTCTGCCATCATGCGATTCAAATCGGCGCCCCTGGCAATTAAATGACCATGCCCACGATGAGTGCTACCGATATAATCCTTGTCTTCCAATGCACCACATATGCCTGTAGCAACGGCCTCTTCTCCTATATATAAGTGGGCAAGTCCCGCCATCATTCCCTTTTTATAAAACTCAAATACCTCTTCTTCGAATCTTCTCATGGTGTACATGGTTTCGTAAAACCACAACAGTTTTTCCTTGCTGTAATCTTTTCCAATCATATCTGACCTCCATAATGATGTGCCAATATTTTCTATGATACCCCTATCATTTGCAAGGGCTAAGCCAAGCAGTTGTTTCCCCAAAATTTCTTTGATTTCTTCCGAATACTCGTTCTGTTTGGCCTTTTAGGATGGACCCTATTATAGTTGTCTATTGCGTCTCGTATTTTCAGTGCTAATATATTACAAAGGATAGGCCTAAACAAAGCAAGTCTTGACCTATCCCAAATGTAACGTTCAAGCACAGGCTTATTTGAAAAGCGATAATAATCCTAACGAGAGGCTAGGAATATAGGTTACCAACAGCAACACAACCAGAAGTGCAGCAATACATGGAATTAACCATTTGAACATTGCTTCAATTTTTATGCCCCCAATTCGTGCTGCCACAAACAAGTTAACACCAACTGGAGGAGTACACATTCCGATTACCAAATTCACTACCATGATTACTCCAAAATGTATCGGATCAATTCCCAGCGGAACAACTACTGACAGAAGTAAAGGTGCAAGAATAATAATGGCTGCTAAAGTTTCCATTAGCATTCCTACTATCAGAAGAAAAATGTTAATCAGCAACAATACCACCAACTTGTTATCCGATATGCTTAAAATAAAACTGGCTACATTGGTGGGAACCTGCTCCATGGCCAACAATCTTCCAAAGGCCGTGGCGCAACTAACTAAAATCATTACCGTTCCTGATGTCAATGCCGTACTTCTTAGTATTTTGGGGATGTCTCTGATTTTTATTTCCTTATATACGAAAATGCCGATAATTAAGCCATAATCGCAGGCAATGATAGCCGCTTCAGTCGGGGTGAAGAACCCTCCGTATATTCCTCCCAGTATAATTACCGGAACCATAAGGGCCCATAAAGCCTCTCTGATAATGCTAGCCTTGGATTTGTTCTTAACGTAGTTAATTTCCCTTGGTTCCAAGGCACATGGATTCTGTTCTTCAATGTCCCCTGTCGCTACTCCATATCCTTTTTCTTTCGCCACAATATGTACTAAAACCATTAGTGCAATCCCCATCAAAACCCCGGGGACTACTCCCGCTATAAAAAGCTCCGTAATAGAAAGCTGCGCAATGACTCCATACATAATAAACGATAAACTTGGGGGAATTACCGGTCCAAGGGCTCCGGAAGTTGCAGCTAACGAGCAGGCAAATCCAGGATCATAATTCTGCTTCTTCATCTCAGGGACCATAATGCCACCAATGCAAGCCACGGTAGCCGGTCCGGATCCTGAAATGGCGGCAAAAATCATGCTAGTAAAGGCAGTGACCATACCCAAAGCGCCTTTTACTTTCCCTAGGAACAGTAGGCAAAAGTCCACTAATCTTCTTGATATCCCTCCTACCATCATAATGTCTCCCGCTAATATGAAGAAGGGGACCGCAATT
This sequence comes from uncultured Oscillospiraceae bacterium, assembly GCA_964450985.1. Taxonomy (GTDB): domain Bacteria; phylum Bacillota; class Clostridia; order Peptostreptococcales; family Anaerovoracaceae; genus JAAZGD01. The sequence continues at coordinate 7,961 of CAYVFH010000028.1, forward strand.
AAAGAAAATGAGTCTAGCCCACTGAAATACGACTGAATCACCATATCAATCGGAATCGATGAAAAAAAGAAAACATAGGTCACACTGGCGATGCCCAGCGATATGGCAATGGGAACATTTAAAAACAATGCCGCAAGAAAAATTAAAATAATATATAAACCGCCCATCATAACTCCTTTCTACAGCAGTGAATACTCTGTGGGATCTTTAAAGTGATGGATTAATCTCTGAATCAATCTAATGGCCCACAAACCATGACAAACGGGAATGGCCGCATACATGGTCCACATAGGAATTCTCATGCCCATAGAAACTTGTTTTGTAGCTACCAAATCCAAAGTGTAATCGGCACCGTGGTAGAAAATCAGAAGAGAATACACCAGGAAAATTACGGCTCCCAAAACCGCAACCCAAGGTCTTATTTTTTTCGGCCAAACTCTAATCAAGGCTTCAATTCTAATATGTGCCCACTGAAATATAGCAAAACTAGCCGTCATATAAACAAACCAAACAAACAGATACCTAGCAAGTTCTTCGGACCATGAATTTGATGCGCTAAAAATAAACCTTAATACTATTTGATAAGATAATATGGTCAAAATGAATGCCAGGAGACAGATTCCTATAGTTTCTTCTAACCGGTTCCAAAGTCTATCTTTTTTTTCCAATCTTTGGACCCCCTTTCATACATAAATGATACAGGGGCTGATTCGCAGCCCCTGTACAACCAAAGAGCCTTATTTACCTAAAATGGAATATACTTCGTCAATGATTTCTTGTCCAGCAATGCTCGCTTTGTCTACCACAACATTTGCCGCAGCATCTTTGAAAAGTTGCAATTCTTCAGGAGTATACTCTTTTACTTCCATGCCATTGGCTTTTAGTGTCTCAATAGCTTCCGCTTCAAATTCCAATTCAAACTGACGCACACCATCCAGATATATTTCCATGCTTTCATCGAAGATTACTTTCAAATCATCCGGAAGAGAATCGTACCATTCATTATTGATAATCGGAACATGTAACAACGCAATAGCTCGAGTGCAGCCCATGTACTTTTGCACTTCGTAAAATCTATCAGATACATAAAGGCCGGTCGAAGTCATAATCCCATCAACGGTGCCTTGCTGACAAGCAGTAAACACTTCGCCGTAATTAACGATGGTGGGATTTGCGCCAAATGCTTTTACGATTTCCATCTGGAGTTCAGAACTCATAGTTCGAATTTTTTGCCCTGCTAAGTCCGCGGGAACATTAACGGCACCCTTGTTGGTTGAGATTTGAACCCACCCTAAGTTATATCCGCCATACGCTTTCACTCCGGTTACCTCGGCTAGTTGCTGAGATAATTCGACGAATCTTTCGCTGTCAAGCACTTTGTAAAGATCTTCTTCGTCTTCAAATAAGTACGGATAATCGAAAACCTGATATTCCTTGATATTACCTAAAGAGGCCAATGATGACGTAGGAACCGAGGTGGCTTGTACGATGTTTTGTTGAACTTTCTCAGCATCTTCATTGTTTGAATTACTTAATTGTTTGTTGCCGAATACTGTTACGGTAATCCTACCATCACTTTTTTCTTCCAACGTCTCTTTTAATAATAGCCACCCCATGTGAATGGGATCCGATTCACTGGCTATGTGAGACACTTTCAGTTCATAAATTTGACCTTCCGGTTCTGACTCTGTGTCGGATCCGCCACAGCCCACTCCAGCAACTGCAAAAATAAGAACAAAGACCAATAACCAAACGATTTTCTTTCTCATTACTTTTCCTCCTATATTACTACTATAAAATATAAAAACGCCTTTATGCGATTTTACCGACTGTGATTATATCCGCAAAAAAAATTACTTGTCCCGGAAATACGGGTTTTCTTTGATTTCCATTACCATTTCTGTATCACTATCTTTCGCGTAAAAACATCTGCGATAGCCTATAATTTCATCTTCCGTTTCAGATTCAAACAAAAATGAATATCCCTTTTCAACAAAATCACTTCTGTACTTATCATATTCTGTTTTATCTACCGCAATACATACATGATGCATTCCACTTTTTCCACTCTCCAGAAAATCTCTATGAACGCCGTCACCCACTATTGGCTGAATAATCTCAACCCCCGTCTCTCCGTCTTTGCTGGTGCTCATCGCAATTCTTAACTGATATTCTTTGACTTCCTTCCCGTATGACCATGCTTTGCCAGGCCGGAAATCATAAACCGCAAAATCCTCCACTCCGTAAAAAGACTTGAAATGTTGTGCCGCCTTATTGGCATCTTCAACGATATATCCGACATGATGAAATTTAAATTTCTTCTCCATATGCGCTTTCTCCTATGATATTTGTTCTTCCGTCAATGAATATAAGGATTCTCCCAAGAATTACAAATGTTTTTCATATCTCTAAAGATTGATTACCAACGTCCAATAATAACGCAAAATCTATGCCAACAATTCCGTCATTACACATTTTTTTACAAGTGGTAATTCCAATGAAGCGACTACCCGGAAAAGATACGGAATATCCCTCGTTTTTCAACATTTTATCCCGGAAATACTGGGAAATAAAAGGATAAAACTTTTCGCATATCAGACATTTATTGGTTTCTGTTCTATAGTAAAGGACTCCTGACTCTTGGCAAGAAATAAATGACACACTCCGTCTCGTTTTGTCTCATTTACATGCACACTTCTATTCTTCGGAATTCATTTTTCCTCGACCTAATATGTGATTTACCCGTAATACCACGTGCTATTTGAGACATTTCCTTTACTTGACTCTCTATCACCCCTATAATGGAAGAGGATAAAAAGTAGAGTACAGTCTGATGCTTTTTATTTTGGGAAATCCTTATGTGCCCTGCATATAACAAATACAAGGAGAGTATTATGTATTATTCTGAAGAATACAATCAAAAATTGGCCACCGCCTTTCACCATTTTATCAAGGGCAATGCATTTGACTATTCCATTGTACGACCCATAGTGTTAGAGTCCTGGGTAAGGTCTAGAAATTATGGAGTCAACCCTGATGTAAAACGGGGGGCTCTGTTGGACCGAGATGAACTGAATATGAGAATTAACGATAATATCGAACTGTTGGAGATTGTTCACCCATACATTCAAACCCTGTATTCTGTAGTGGAAAACTCCGCATCCTACATTATGTTCTGTGACAAAGATGGATATATTCTGGATCTTACCGGTGACCCAGACATGATTGAACTGGGAAAGTCTAATTCCAATTTGGTGGTGGGTGCCCTCCGGTCAGAAAATTTTGCAGGTACTAATGCTATCGGAACTTGCCTGGCTATTCGAAGTCCAATCCAACTATTTGGAGAAGAACATTATGTTCGTTTGCATAAAAACTACTCCTGCTCTTGTGCGCCTATTTATGACCCGGACCGAAATCTACTTGGGTGTCTTAATATTACTTGTAAGGTTACGGACACCAACCCCCACACCTTAGGCATGGTGCTTAGTGCAGCAGATGGAATTATGAAAGAGCTAGAAATCAAAAAAGCATACAATTCATTAAAAGTAATCTCTGCCCAGAGAAACAGCATTATTGAATCTATGAACTCCGGTATTTTTCTTTTAAATTCCTCCCACCGTATCGTTCAGGTTAATAGTAAGGCTTTATCCATGTTCGGCATGACTTACGAGCAACTGATAGGAAAAAACATCTTTTCCTTTATAAACATTAACGATAGTGCCAGCTTGGCAGAGAACGTTTCTCAAATTTCCACGGAAACCTATAACCAAGAGATTTCTATAGGCTTTGTAGAAGAGAAAAATCAGCCCCCGAAAACCTACAACTTAAGCACTAACTTCATTATTGACGATGCCGGAGAACAAACAGGAACAGTATTGCGTTTCAATGAAACGAAATTAATCAATGCGCTAGCCAATAAAATTTCTGGTTACAAGTCTGTATATACCTTTGAATCCATTATTGGCAATTCTTCTACTTTAAGAAAAGCTATTAATGATAGCAAACAAGCCGCAAAAGGAAACTCCAACGTTCTTATCCTTGGGGAAAGTGGTACAGGCAAGGAGTTAATTGCCCAGGCAATTCATAATGCATCAAGCTATTCCAAAGGACCATTTGTGGCCATCAATTGTGCAGCCATACCCAACACTCTAGTAGAAAGCGAATTGTTTGGATATGAACCTGGAGCCTTTACCGGAGCTCAAAAAAAAGGAAATCCAGGGAAATTTGAATTGGCGGATGGAGGCACCATATTTCTGGACGAAATCGGGGATATGCCATTGGACGTGCAAGCCGCGGTGCTACGAACCATACAAACCAAAGAAATTATACGAGTTGGTGGAAAGTATCCCAAGCCTATCGATGTACGAATCATTGCTGCCACCAATAAGGATCTGCTACTTGCTATGAAGAATCGAAGCTTTCGAGACGACTTATACTACCGTCTAAACGTTTTTACCATCGAATTACCTTCCCTAAAAGAAAGGGGAGAAGACATTTGTTTGATGGCGGACTATTTTGTGAATCTTCATAACACGACTTCGCGTAATATTACGATTTCACCGGAAGTTTATGCTCTTTTCAAACAATATGATTGGCCAGGTAATATCAGAGAATTGGAAAACATTATTGATCGAGCTGTCAACATTACAACAAAAAACCAAATCACCTTAGATGATTTGCCTTTGAGTTTACAACAAAGTGTTTCTTATGGAGCGCTTGAGCACGAGACATCTCCTACATCCAGCCTCTTTGGACCAGATACCATTCCCGAAAGCATCAAATCACTGAGTGGAGAAGCACGTCGAAAAATGCTCTTAATCAACACTCTCCAGCTCTGTCGGGGCAACGTGAGCGAAGCTGCAGATCGATTGGGTATTAATAGAAGAACTTTGTATCGAAGAATGGAAAAATACGGCATTGACAGCGATGATTACCGGCTATAGGCTTCTTGTTTTAGTCTATTTCTCTAATAATTGAAGCAAGTCTTCTGCCTGTTGGATGATATAATCCGGACCTTCGGGTCCGGTTTTTTCT
>CAYVFH010000029.1:0-5276 GCA_964450985.1 uncultured Oscillospiraceae bacterium
GATCAAATTCTCCCCCTGGTCCGGGAATTGACTCAAATGAATGAAAAGCTAGAACAGACAGTGAGTGGGATCAAAGGCATTCAGACCGGAACTTTAACCATTGGCTCCTTTTCCAGTATTTCTTTCCACTGGTTGCCCAGGGTGATGAAAAAGTTCCAAATAGAGTACCCCGGGATAACCTTGAAATTGATGGAAGGGGGAGTAGATGAAATGGAAGAGCTAATGGAAGGAGGAAAGGTTGACATGGCTTTCTTTTCCCGGCAGCCTCACCATACCTTTGATTGGATTCCTCTGATGAAAGACCCTATGATGGCGGTGCTTCCCTTGGGCCATCCCAGGAGCGAAGAGTCTCGTTTTCCCATGAAGGATTTTATGCAAGAGCCTTTCGTGATAACGGCCATGGGCTTTGATTATGACATCAACGGGACTTTGAAAAACAATGGGATTCAGCCGGAGATACAATTCTCCTGTATGGATGATTTGACGGTAATATCCATGGTGGCTAACGGACTGGGTCTTTCTATTTTGCCGAAGTTGGTATTACAAGGGCATGAAAACCAGGTGGCGGCGGTCCCCCTCTCTCCAGCTGCCCACCGGGAATTGGGGATTGGGTTATTGTCTTGGAAAAAAGCCTCTCCGGCTGCGAAAAGTTTTGTGGATATGGCGAAAAGAATTTGGCGAGAGGATTCGGATAAATAAGTTGAAATCACTAGGTTTCATAGGGTTTGGAGGTTCTCCCCTTCGTTGACAAACCATAGTTTATACATTATAATATTGCGATATGACAAACCATTATACGACCTTAGTGTCGAAAGGAGATTACGAAATGACAGAAGAAATACTGTTAACCCAGGAAGGGTACGATAAAATCGTGACGGAACACGAAGAGTTGGTATCCATCAAACGTCAGGAAATTGCCGAACGAATCAAAGAAGCCATTTCCTACGGGGACATTTCTGAAAATGCAGAGTATGATTCGGCCAAAAATGAGCAGGCGGAGTTGGAGGAAAGAATTCTCAAACTGGAAAACATGCTTCGAATGGCCAAAATTATAGATGACCGACACGTCTCGGATGAGACGGTGAACGTGGGCCTGAAGGTAACCGTGAAAGAGAAAAATGCCAAGAAGACCCAGGAATACATCATCGTGGGTTCTGCAGAAGCGGATCCTTTTGAAGGAAAAATTTCCAACGAGTCTCCTCTGGGTAGAGCACTGATGGGCAGAGCGCGTGGAGACATGGTGGAAGTCATCATTCCGGACGGCACCATGTATGTTAAAATCATGGACATTAAAAAACAGGAAGAAGCGAAGGGGGATAAGAAGGGAAAAGCTGCGGCATCTGCATCAGAAAAGACCTCGAAAGCAGCGAAAACCCCCAAAGCCACTACGAAAAAGCAAAAGTAGAAAATGAGGTGCAAAATGACGGAAGAACGAAAAACCACGGAAGAACTGGAAACTCTGGAAACAGAGGAGCTAGAGGAAACCACGGAAGAAAAACTAAATGAGCAACGGTTAATCCGGAGAGAAAAGTTGGACACTCTTCAGAAAGCAGGCCGGAATCCTTTTCTTGTAGAATCCTGGGATGTGGAAACCCACAGCATGGAAATCAAAGAAAGGTTTTCGGAGTGGGAAGGAAAGACCTTCAGCTTAGCCGGCCGGATCATGGCCTTTCGTCATATGGGAAAAGCATCTTTCATCGACATACAAGATAAAAGCGGTCGGATTCAGTGTTATGTGCGCCAAGATGCTTTGGGGCCGGAAGAATATGAAGTTTTTCTTACCTATGACATCGGAGATATTGTTGGTGTTGAGGGAGAGGTCTTCAAAACAAGGCACGGAGAGATATCCATTAAAACAGGGAAACTGGTATTGTTATCCAAGTCCCTTCAGGTTTTACCCAACAAATTTAAGGGCTTGAAAGACCAGGATTTAAGATATCGACAAAGATATGTAGATTTAATCATGAACCCGGAGGTTCGGGATATTTTTTACATGCGCTCTAAAATTGTTCATGAAATCAAGCGGGTATTAGAAGAAGAATACGGATTTCTAGAGGTGGACACTCCGATTCTAACCACCATTGCGGGGGGTGCCAACGCAAGACCTTTTAATACTCACCACAATACACTAGACTTGGACATGAAACTAAGGATTTCCAACGAACTGTACCTCAAACGGCTGATTGTGGGAGGCCTTGATCGAGTTTATGAGATGGGCAAGATGTTCCGAAATGAAGGAATGGACCGAAACCATAATCCAGAATTTACTTCTATGGAGTGCTATATGGCCTACGGCAACATGGAAAGTGTGATGGATGTCACGGAGCAAGTGGTTTCCAAAGCTGCCATGGCGGCTACCGGATCTATGGTCATCGAATATCAAGCGAAAACCTTTGACTTGACACCTCCTTGGAGAAGATTGGATATGGCCCAAGCTGTGAAAGAAGTTACGGGTGTGGATTTTTCGCAAATCGAAACAGACGAAGAAGCCCAAAAGGCGGCACTGGGGGCTGGCATGCGTCGGGATGATGTAAAAGGGGAAAGCCGAGGCGTTCTCCTGGCAGAGATGTTCGAGGCCTTTTGTGAAGAAGAAAAGAACTATTTGGATGGACCCGTATTCATCACCGGCCATCCCGTAGAGGTTTCGCCTTTGGCCAAAAGAGATCCGGAGGATCCCAGGATTACCCGGAGATTTGAAGCATATATTAATGGATGGGAAGTGGCCAATGCTTTTTCGGAGCTTAACGATCCCATCGATCAGTACAATCGATTTAAGGAACAACAAGCAGCACTGGAGGGCGGTGATGACGAAGCCCATCCCATGGATGAGGATTTTGTCAACGCATTGGAGGTGGGACTACCTCCCACTGGTGGATTGGGTATCGGCATAGATAGGGTGATTATGCTAATTACCAATGCCCCGTCCATTCGTGACATTATACTATTCCCTACCATGAAACCTATCGACAAGTAGAGAAGCAATAGCTATGTAAGGAGCAATGGATGAAACAATTGGAAATCAGAGAATTATATGAGCAGGCACAAGGATTGGATCAGCAGGAAATTCAAGTGGTGGGTTGGGTACGTACCAACCGGGACTCCAATCGATTTGGGTTTATTGAATTGAATGATGGAACGGCATTTCGTTCTGTGCAGATAGTCTATGAAGAGGGAACCCTTTCTAATTTTGAGGAAGTGACCAAGGCATCGATCTCGTCGGCCCTGCAAGTAACCGGCATTCTAGTGATGACGCCACAAGCAAAGCAACCCTTTGAAATCAAAGCCAGTGAAGTGGTTTTTCTGGCAGGATCCGAAGCGGACTATCCGTTGCAAAAGAAGAGACATTCCATGGAGTTTCTTCGGGAGATTGCCCATCTAAGGCCTCGAAGCAATACCTTTTCGGCCGTTTTTCGTGTGCGTTCCATGCTTTCTTTTGCCATCCACCAGTATTTTCAGGAAAATGGATTTGTCTATGTTCATACTCCCATTATAACGGGTAGCGACTGCGAGGGAGCTGGGGAAATGTTCCGAGTGACAACTTTGGATCCCCTCCAACCTCCTCTTTGTGAAGATGGAAAAGTGGATTATAGCCAGGATTTTTTTGGAAAAGAAACCAGCCTGACGGTGTCCGGACAGCTAGAAGGAGAAGCTTTTGCCCTGGCATTCCGCAAGATATATACTTTTGGCCCCACCTTTCGAGCGGAGAACAGCAATACTGCAAGGCATGCATCTGAATTCTGGATGATAGAGCCGGAAGTGGCATTTGCGGATTTGGAAGACAACATGAAGCTGGGAGAATCTATGATAAAATATATCATCCGATATGTTCTGGAGCATGCGCCTGATGAAATGGAGTTTTTCCATTCCTTCGTGGATAAGGGGCTCAGAGACCGGCTGATGGGTATCGTGAATGCGGATTTTGCCCGGGCAACTTATACGGAAGCAGTAGATATTTTAAAGAAGGCCAAGAAGGAGTTTCAGTATCCTGTGGAGTGGGGAATCGACTTGCAGACAGAGCATGAAAGGTATCTCACGGAAGAGATTTATCAGAAACCGGTTTTCGTGACGGACTATCCCAAGGACATCAAAGCTTTCTATATGAGGCTCAATGACGACGGTAAAACGGTAGCGGCATGTGATTTGTTGGTACCGGGAGTGGGGGAAATCATCGGGGGCTCTCAAAGAGAAGAGCGATACGATGTGCTGAAGCAGAGAATCGAAGAAATGGGCATGGATCCTGAGGATTATAAGTGGTATCTGGAAATTCGCAAGTATGGCGGTGTGAAGCATGCGGGATTTGGTTTGGGCTTTGAACGAATTCTCATGTATCTAACGGGAATGGGGAACATCCGAGACGTGATGCCTTTCCCAAGGACACCGAAATCAGCGGAATTTTAATGAAGTAAAGCGGGGTCAGTTCGGGGTTGGGCACCTAACAAAAGGTTTGAAAGAGAGGTACCCGACCCCGAACTGACCCCGAATCGATAAGGAGCAAGAAAGGAAGGCGATGAATAAATTTTTCCTGGCAATCAGAGATGGAATCATCAAAGGGCTTCGAACAGGGCTCTTTTTATTGAAAATTATGATACCGGTTTACCTTGTTGTGGTTCTTGTTAAGTATTCACCACTAATGCCATGGCTGGAAAAAATATTCACTCCTGCCATGAGAATTTTTAACTTGCCGGCGGATGGTGTGGTACCTATTATTACAGGTATATTTACTGATGAATATGGGGTGATTGCGGCCATGGGTGGATTTGATTTTACCACAGCAGGAATTACCACCATCGCCATGATTTCTTTAACATTTCATTCTATACCGGTGGAAAGCGCCATCGCTCAAAAGATAGGGTTTCCCGCAGTACCTTTTGGTTTGTTCCGATTGGTGTCGGCTATTTTCATAGGAGTTCTGGTGGGCTGGTTAGGAGGTGTGATTCTCTAATGAGCGCATCTTTTGAGACCATTGTAATGGAAATGCTTATTGGCAGCTTGACTACTATCTTCAATCTATTAAAAGTGTTGGTGCCCTTGATGATTGTGATTCAGCTGTTAATGGTGTACCACATTATTGAGAAACTGGCATCTCGACTAGAGGGTTTGGGAAAACTGATGGGAATGTCAAAGAATGCCATGTTTCCTCTTTTAGTTGGGTTTGTTATGGGGGTCAGCTATGGGGCGGGCACTTTATTGGAATTAAATAAAACCAATCCTTTGTCGAAACGGGATATGGCATTGGTTGGAATATTTATGTTCCTGTGCCATGGAATTATTGAAAC
>CAYVFH010000029.1:5376-12604 GCA_964450985.1 uncultured Oscillospiraceae bacterium
AAATGCACTATGTGCCGTGAAACAAAAAATATTTGGGAGGTCTTATTATGAAAGGCTATAATAGCGAATCGATAAGAAATGTCGCCTTGTTGGGGCATGGCAGTTGTGGAAAAACCATTTTTTTAGAAGCCGCTTTGTTGGCTACCGGCGTGGTCAATCGGCTGGGCCGGGTAGAAGATGGGAATACGGTATCCGACTACGATAAAATGGAAATTGAAAAAGGATATTCCATTGGGGCATCCATTGTTCCGGTAGAATATAACAAGGTGAAAATTAATTTTATTGACACCCCGGGATTTTTCGATTTTGTGGGAGAAGTACATTCCGCACTGCGCGCTGTAGAAGCCGCTCTCATTATGGTAGATGCTTCCTCTGGAATACAGGTAGGAACGGAAAAATCGTGGAATATTTGCAAACAATATAATATGCCCAAAATGTTCGTTATCACCAAAACTGACAAAGAAAACGTGGATGTGGATCAAGTCATTATGGATTTGAAAGACAAATTTGGAACTTCGGTGGTAACATTGGAAGATAAGGATGCTTTGAATGAAGCCATTGCGGAAACCGACGAGGCTTTGTTGGACAAATTCTTCGGTGGCGAGGAATTTACGGAAGCGGAATTTAATCAAGGGCTGTTGAAGGGTATAGGATCTGGCAACATAACACCGATTCTGGTTACCTCTGCTCACAAGGGAGAGGGTATAAAAGAAGTGCTGGACAGTATAATCAAATTTGTTCCAAAGCCTGGGGATCATGGGCCCTATAAAGCAAAGAATGATAGGGATGAAGAAGTGGAAATACCTTGTGATGATGCCGGTCATCCCGTGGGATTTGTTTTCAAGACCATTGCGGACCCATTCCTTGGCAAAATCAACTTGATTAAGGTGATATCCGGGAAATTACATCAAGGAATGGAAGTATATAATTCTCGTGTTGAGAAGGTTGAAAAATTAGGTTCACTCTTCTTCCTGCGGGGGAAAACCCAAGGGGAAGCAGGAGAGATTCTTGCAGGAGACATTGTTGCGGCAGCTAAGTTACAACACACCCAGACCGGGGATACATTGTCTGAAAAAGCAAATGCGGTCGCATTACCGCCTATTGACTTCCCGCAACCCTCTTTATATATTGCCGTAGAACCGAAGGCAAAGGGAGAGGAAGAAAAGGTGGCAACCGGGCTTAGCAAGCTGATGGAGGAAGATCCATCTTTCGTGCTGGAGAGAAACGTGGAAACCAGGCAAACATTATTGGGGGGCCAAGGGGAGCAACAGCTGAATGTCATTACGAATAAACTGAAGGATAAATTTGGGGTTGAGGTTCACGTCATCCCACAAAGAATTGCATATAGAGAAACCATCAAGGGAACTTCCGATGTGCAAGGGAAGCATAAAAAACAATCCGGAGGTGCCGGACAGTACGGAGATGTACATATCAAGTTCTCTCCTTCTCAGGAGGAATTCGAGTTTGCAGAGGAATTGTTTGGCGGTTCTGTACCGAAAAACTATGTTCCTGCGGTAGAAAAGGGCTTACGAGAATGTTTGGACAAAGGGCCTTTGGCCGGCTGCAAGGTAGTAAATGTAAAGGCCGTACTATATGATGGTTCTTATCATGATGTAGATTCTAACGAAATGGCCTTTAAGATTGCTGCAGCTTTAGCCTTCAAGAAGGGCATCGTCGAAGCGAAACCTTGTCTTTTGGAACCGGTGATGTATGTTGAAGTGTTGGTTCCGGACGAATACATGGGCGACGTCATGGGAGACATGAACAAGCGAAGAGGGAAAATCCTGGGTATGGAACCTCAAATTGGGGGAGGCCAAAAGCTGATGGCGGAGGCACCTCAAGCAGAAATGTTTGACTACTCTGTGACGTTGCGATCCATGACCCAGGCACGAGGTTCCTTCATCATGCGCTTTGAGAGATATGAAGAAGTCCCGGCTCACTTGACGGAGAAAATCATTGCGGACTATAAGGCCGAGGAAGAAGCTCAGTAAAGCCCAGGATGGAGAGTATATGGTTTTTACTAGAGTAGAAAGCCGGAGCGGTAGCGTAAAACCTGCCGCTCTTCTTGTTTTTAAGGGATAAAAACCAGCCAAAAAATTGTGCAATCACACAAAAAATATTGACTTTTTTCGTGCCCCATATATAATAGGAAGTACGTCTAGGAGAAAGGGGAAGGATAAAAATGAAAAAAACCGGAGCGGAGATTGTGATGGAAGTGCTGTTGGATCACGGTGTGGATACGGTATTTGGGTATCCGGGAGGTGCCGCGCTTTTCACTTACGACGCATTATATAAATATCAAGATAGGATCAAACACGTGTTGACGGCTCATGAGCAAGGAGCCGCTCATGCTGCCGATGGATATGCCCGTTCTACCGGGAAAACCGGTGTTGTATTTGCAACCAGTGGACCGGGTGCCACCAACCTGGTGACGGGAATCGCCACGGCCTATATGGACAGCATACCAGTGGTTGCCATTACTGCGAATGTGCCCACTTCCATGATAGGGAGAGATGCGTTTCAGGAAATATATATCACGGGCATTACCATGTCCATAACGAAACACAATTTTTTGGTGAACCGTGTGGAGGATTTGGAGCATGCCTTGAGAGAAGCCTTCCGAATTGCCAATACGGGGAGGAAAGGTCCGGTGTTGGTGGATATCACCAAAGATGCCACCGCAGCCTTATTTGAATATGATAATAAAAGCCCGTTGGAGATTCCGGAGCACCCCAACCATCTACCCCAGGAAGTCATTGATGAAGTGGCGGAGATGTTGAACCGGGCAGAACGGCCGGTGCTATACGTTGGGGGCGGTGCCGCGGCATCGGGAGCTTCGGAAATCATCGCACAGTTGATTGAAAAAGCAGACATACCTGTGACACACACCATGATGGCTGCCGGCATAGTAGGATATGAGAATCCACGAAATCTCGGGATGCTGGGAATGCATGGTTCCATCGCCTCTAACAAGAGCATTGACAAGTCGGATTTGGTTCTGGCATTGGGAACCCGTTTTAGTGATCGGGTGGCATTGAACCCGGAGAAGTTTGCACCGGATGCAAAGATTGTCCAAGTGGATATTGATCGAAGCGAGGTCAATAAAAATGTTTTGGTGGACAAGGCCATTATCAGCGATGTGAAAGCTTTTCTGGAAAAACTTCTACCCTTGGTAGAAGAGAAAAAACATGAAGATTGGATGGAGAGAATTGAAAAATGGCGAGGAAAACTATCTCAGCCTAAGGGAGATGGCAGTTATCTATGTCCTGATGATTTAATTGGGGCTATCTGTGATATGACGGATAAGGAAACCATTTATGTAACCGATGTAGGACAACATCAGATGTGGGCAGCCCAATACTTAAGACATTACAACACCAAGGCATTTCTCACCAGTGGCGGTTTGGGTACCATGGGTTACGGATATGGTGCGGCCATAGGTGCCCAGACAGGAAATCCGGACAAACGAGTGATTCACCTGACGGGGGACGGTTCTTTTCACATGAATATGAATGAAGCCTGTACAGCGGTGAGCAATCAGCTGCCGATTATCAGTGTTATTTTTGATAACCGGGTTTTAGGAATGGTGTACCAATGGCAGAACAGTTTCTACGAAGGTCGAATTTCTCAGACCACACCGGAACGTAACACTAATTTTGCCAAGGTGGCGGAAGGTTTCGGGGCTAAGGGGTATCGAGTGGAGAGCATTAGCCAGTTCCAAGAAGCATTTGCACAAGCCTTAAAGGAGAAAGGACCCGTGTGGATTGACTGTGCTATTGACCGTTGTGAAAAGGTATTACCGATGATTCCCAACGGAGGTACCGTAGCAGATATGATTTTGGACTAAAAACTATGGTAAGCAGTGGGGCTGGCCCGGGGTCGGGGGCCTAACCCCAAAGAAGGTATCCGAACCGACCTCGACCCTAAAGAAGACGAGAAAGAATTCTGTCAAGGATGGAAAGGACGTGGAATATGAGAGAGCGACCCAAACCAAAGCCGGTAGTGAAGCAGGTTATTACCATGCTAGTGGATGACCAACCAAACGTCATGGCAAGAATAACCAGTCTTTTTGGTCGGCGAAATTTCAACATTAATACCTTGTCTGCATCGGAAACGAATATTCCCGGTGTTACCCGGGTCACACTAGTGGTGAGTTGTGATGACGAAAATGCGTTATGGCAAATCGTGACACAGGTGGAAAAGTTGGAAGTGGTTCAGAAAACCATGGTTTTGGATATGGAGAAAACCCTGTACCGAGAGCTCTTGCTCTTGAAAGTGGCGGCAGATAAACATTCGAGGGCTTCCATACGGGAAATCGTCGATATTTATAGAGCAAAGATTATCGATCTTTCGAAGAACAGTATGGTCATCGAATTAACCGGGTCCCCAAATAAGATAGATGGATTCATGAACATGATGGATTGTTATGATATCCTTGAAGTAAGTCGGACCGGTGTGACGGGAATTGAAAGATCAGTCTAGAGAAGAAAAGGAGAAAACCAAATGATCAAAAAGTATTACGATGCGGATTGCAATTTAGGTCTGTTGGATGGAAAAACAGTAGCCGTTATGGGTTATGGAAGCCAAGGCCATGCTCATGCACTGAACTTGAAGGAAAGTGGAGTGCAGGTGGTGGTGGGGTTAAGAAAAGAATCGGCCTCTTTCAAAGCGGCACAGGAGGCAGGGCTTCAGGTTATGGAGGTTGAGGAAGCAGCTGAAGCGGCAGACGTGGTCATGATGCTTCTTCCGGATGAAGTGGCAGCCAAGGTCTATCGCAAAAAGATTGCAGAGCACATGAAGGAAGGCGATATATTGATGTTTGCACATGGCTTCAATATTCATTACCACCAGATTCAACCGGCGGAATATTTAGATGTAATTATGGTGGCTCCTAAGGGCCCTGGCCACACGGTACGTTCTCAATATTTGGAAGGCAAGGGAGTTCCCAGCTTGATTGCGGTTTATCAGGATCAGTCTGGAAAAGCCAAGGATTATGCTTTGGCATATGCTTCTGGAATTGGTGCAGGTCGTGCCGGCATCTTGGAAACCACTTTTAAAGAAGAAACGGAAACGGATCTGTTTGGAGAACAAACGGTTTTGTGTGGGGGTGTTACCGAGCTGATGAAGGCGGGATTTGACACATTAGTGGAAGCAGGGTATGCTCCGGAGATGGCCTATTTTGAATGCGTTCATGAGCTAAAATTGATTATTGATTTGATTAACAGCGGTGGATTTGACATGATGAGATATTCGGTCTCCAATACTGCAGAATATGGGGATTATCGAACCGGGACTCGTATAATAACGGAAGAAACCAGGGCGGAGATGAAGAAGGTACTTGCAGAAATCCAAGACGGGACTTTTGCCTCTGAGTTCATCCAGGAATTTAATGCCGGAGGCCAAGCCAGATTCTTGGCTACAAGAGCGAAGGAAGCCGAACATTTATCTTGTAAGGTAGGTAAGGAACTTCGTGGCATGATGAGTTGGTTGAAAAAGTAGGGGGCGAAAATGAAACGTAGTGATCAGGTAACAAAAGGCCTGGAAAGAGCACCCATGCGGAGTTTGTTTTATGCGATGGGTTATACCAAGGAAGAACTGGAAAGACCCTTGGTGGGAGTGATATCCGCTCATAGCGAAATTGTACCGGGCCATGTACATTTGGATAAAATTGCGGATGCCGTGAAGGCAGGAGTCCGAATGGCGGGAGGGACACCCATATTGATGCCCGCTATTGGTGTTTGCGACGGGATTGCCATGGGACATGCTGGTATGAAGTATAGTCTTGCTAGTAGAGAGCTGATTGCCGACAGTGTGGAAACCATGGTAATGGCCCATTGTTTAGATGGTGTGGTTTTGGTTCCAAGCTGCGACAAAATTGTGCCGGGAATGGTGATGGCCGCGGTACGTATGAATGTGCCTGCCCTCATATGTTCTGGAGGACCCATGCTAGCCGGGCTAGTGGATGGTGAAGAAGTTAGTTTGTCAAAGATATTTGAAGCCGTAGGTGCTCGAAAGGCCGACCTAATCGATGATGAGAAGATGGAAGAATATGAGCAAGGAGTCTGCCCCGGGTGCGGTTCTTGCGCGGGTATGTATACCGCCAACAGTATGAATTGTTTGTGTGAGGCAATCGGGATTGCACTTCCGGGGAATGGTACCATTCCTGCCGTGCATAACGGAAGAATTCGTTTGGCAAAAGAAGCGGGAAAGGCCATTATGAATCTGATTGAAAAGGACATCAAAGCCAGGGACATTATTAACCATACTTCTTTGGAAAACGGGTTGGCATGCGATATGGCATTGGGGTGTTCCACCAACAGTGTTCTACATCTTCTGGCCATTGCCAACGAAGCAGGGTGCCCTTTGGATTTGGCCATATTTAACCAGTTCAGTGGAAAAGTACCCAACCTTTGCCACTTGGCGCCGGTAGGACCCACTCATATTCAAGATTTGAACGTTGCGGGTGGGGTGCAGGCAGTTTTAAAAGAGTTGGATAAAAAAGGCCATATTCATCGAGAAGCCATGACCGCTACAGGAAAAACAGTGGGAGAAAACATAGAGAAAGCCTCTGTAAAAAATCACGAAGTTATTCGTCCCGTAGAGAATCCATATAGTGAAACCGGAGGCATTGCCATTCTTTGGGGAAATATTGCGAAGAACGGTGCTGTGGTGAAGCGTAGTGCAGTGGCGGAAGAAATGTTGGTTCATTCCGGACCGGCCAGGGTATTTGATGGAGAGGACGAGGCCATTCAAGATATCTACGATGGAAAAATCCGGCCGGGAGATGTGGTAGTGATTCGGTATGAAGGCCCTCGAGGAGGTCCGGGAATGCGGGAAATGCTAAATCCCACCAGTGCTTTGGCGGGAATGGGATTGGATAAATCGGTGGCTCTCATCACCGATGGTCGTTTCAGCGGGGCTAGTCGAGGTGCGTCCATTGGGCATGTAAGCCCGGAGGCAGCCCAGTGCGGAGAGATTGCTTTGATACAGGAGGGGGACATCATCGATATCGATATTCCGCAGGCCAAGCTGAATCTCAGAATAACCCAAGAGGAAATGGAGCAGAGAAGAGAAACTTGTGTGCTTAGAGAACCTCGTGTAAAAACCGGTTGGTTGGCACGATATGCCAGAATGGTGACGGATGCAGCGGAAGGTGCGGTACTTCGCTAAAGGAAAGAAAAAAAGGGGAGTCTTAGGACAACCCCTTTTCTAATTGAACAAATTGTTT
>CAYVFH010000030.1:0-12504 GCA_964450985.1 uncultured Oscillospiraceae bacterium
TTAAACAACTCCTGCACCGCATAATGCTGGCCGAAAGCATCGTTACTGAACAGAATGTTATCTCCGGTCAGGTAGGATGCCATACTGTCTGGCCAGTGAAGCATTTGCATCTCCACAAAAATCAATTCCTTCCCGTTGCCCACATCCAGTTTGTCCCCGGTTTTCACCACATGGAAATCCCAGTCCTGATGATATTGACCCTTCAACGATTTTACCGCATTGGCAGTACAGTAAATAGGGGTATTGGGTATTCTTTTCATCAACTCCGGTAAAGCGCCGCTATGGTCCACTTCTCCATGGTTCATCACAATATAGTCGATAGAAGAAAGGTCCACTTCCTTCTCCAGGTTTGCCACAAACTCCTGATCGAATGGCTTCCAAACCGTATCAATTAATACGGTCTTTTCTTCTTCCACCAGATAGGCATTATAGGTGGATCCGTTGTGGGTAGAATACTCGTGTCCATGGAATGTTTGCAGCTCCCAGTCGATGATTCCTACCCAAGACACATTGTTCTTGATGGGTTTTCTCATTTTTTCTCCTTCACTTTCTCTTACAATAGGACTATCCACACTTGGAGTAGCCGCATTCCCGGCAAGTTACACATCCGCCTTCATGCTCCAGGATGCTGCTACATTCCGGGCAATATTTCACATTCTTGTCTTCTTTGACGGTTGCCGCCGCTTTTTTCGCCGTGGATTCAATCATGGCGATTCCGTTACCCCCGGATTTTGATGCCTTGATCACCTTCTCGATGGTCTTGGCAATGGCATCGGGGCAGGATGTTACACCCAAACCCTTTTGACGAATGGTGGAGGCGCATCGAATTCCCCGAAGTTGCTCCACCAGCACATCACTGCTGAGACCGCTTCGAAGGGCGATGCTCACCAACCGGGCAGTGGCTTCGGATTGAGAAGGACAACCTCCGGCTCTTCCGGTGTTGGTAAACACCTCGCAGATTCCTTTCTCATCGTAATTCACCGTGATGTATAGATTTCCACATCCGATTTTCACTTTTTCTGTAAATCCCATGGTTACATTGGGTCGGGGTCGGGGGATGATCACTTCATCCTCCCCTTGTTCCCCGGAAGTACTGGCCTTCTCATCGGGAGTCTCTTTTGAAGTGCTTTCTTTGCCCTTGCCCATGGTGAGTACCTGCTCATCCCGAGACCCGTCTCGATAGATGGTAATTCCCTTACATCCCAGAGAAAATGCCAGCTTGTAAACCTCTGCCACATCCTCTTCCGTGGCATCGTGGGGGAAGTTAACGGTTTTGGATACCGCATTGTCGGTATGGTGCTGGAAGGCGGCCTGCATCTTTACGTGCCAAATGGGAGAAACATCATGGGCGCAGACAAAGGTCTTTTTCACCTCTTCCGGAATCCCCGGGACCTTTGATAGCGTACCCTGCTCTGCAATGGATTCTATCATTTCTTCCGTATATAATCCGTCGGCTTCCAACCGCTCTTTCAATATTTCATTGGTTTCCACCAGTTTGGTCTGATCCATGACATTTCGCACATAAGCGTAGGCAAAAACCGGTTCCACACCGGAGGATACTCCTGCCAAAATGGATAAAGTGCCGGTGGGGGCTATGGTGGTTACCGTACCATTACGAAGGGGGGTTCCCTCCCGGTAAATGCTATCTGAAAATGTAGGAAAGGCCCCTCTCTGCTCTGCCAGTTTTTCACTGGCCTCATGACCAATTTGGTTGATGGTTTTCATTAACCACTCACCATAAGCCACTCCTTCTTCACTATTATAGGGAATTCCCATGTATAGCAGCATATCCGCAAAGCCCATCACTCCCAGGCCGATTTTGCGGGTCAACTTGGTGACCCGGTCAATTTCCGGCAATGGATATTTGTTCACATCAATCACATTGTCCAGAAAATGGACCGCCTTATACACCGTGTTTCTCAGCTTTTCTTCATCGAGTACCCACTGCCCGTCCTGCTGTTTTAAGTGCTGCACTAAATTGATGGACCCCAGATTGCAGGATTCATAGGGCAAGAGAGGCTGTTCTCCGCAAGGATTGGTAGACTCAATTTCCCCCAGAGAAGGAACCACATTATCTTTATTCAATCGGTCCAGGAATATGATGCCCGGTTCTCCGGTTTGCCATGCCGAATGCACGATGGTTTCGTACACTTCCCTGGCCATCAACTGGCCCAATTTTTCTCCCGTGTACGGATCCATTAAATCGTAGGGTTCATCTTTTTCTACCGCCTCCATGAAGGACTCCGTAATCCCCACGGAAATGTTGAAATTGGTAATTTCCTGTTTATTATTCTTGCTCACCACGAATTCCATGATATCCGGGTGATCCACACGAAGGATGCCCATGTTGGCCCCTCTTCGGGTTCCCCCTTGTTTCACTGCATCGGTGGCCGCATTGAAAACTTTCATAAAGGAGATGGGGCCGCTGGCCACTCCCCCGGTGGAGTTTACAGTAGCACCTTGGCCTCGTAAGCGGGAAAAGGAAAATCCGGTGCCTCCGCCGCTTTTATGTATCAACGCCGCATTCTTAATGGCATCAAAAATACCCTCCATGGAATCCGGTACCGGCAATACGAAACAAGCCGACAATTGTCCCAGAGGGCGTCCGGCGTTCATCAAGGTGGGTGAATTGGGCAAGAATTCCAAATCCGTCATCATTTGGTAGAATTCTTCCGACAAGGCCTTCACATCTGCTTGAGGATTGTAATTCAAGTCTGCCATGGCAATGGCATCCGCTACCCTGTGAAAGAGACCTTCCACCGTTTCCTTCACTTGCCCTTGTTCGTCCCGGGCTAAATACCGTTTTTCCAAAACCGTTTTGGCATTCTCCGTAATTTTCATAGCATGTCTCCTTTTCCCGTCTTTTGTACTACATATTGTATCACCCCATCAATGAAAGTCAATATGTAGTTGTAACCAAAAACCCCTTTTTAGGAGCCTTTGGTCGTTTTGGGTTCCAAAATCTCCTGTATTTTCCCCACGGTTTCTCGTAACATAAGTCCTTCGGTATCTATGACAATATGGGCATATTTCTCATACAGTGGAATTCTCTCATGGTATAAATCCAAAAGGGTTTGTCCCTTTTCGATGGTAATTCCTCTTTGGTGAAGATCCCCCAGGCGCCGTTTAATCTCCTCATAGGAAAGCTTCAAATATATCACTGTGCCGATTTCCCGAAAATGATTCATGGCACCATCTCCGTATACCGCGCTACCTCCCGTGGCAATCACCGTCCTTTCTGCCACGATGGATTGGTTCACCCGGTCTTCCACCTCATGAAAACCCGGCACCCCTTTTTCTTCGATGATTTGCGACAATTTCTGCCCCTGGGTCTTTTGAATGAGCAAATCCGAATCGATATATTCATAGCCCATGGCTTTCGCCAACACCACACCCACGGTACTCTTCCCACAGCCCGGCATGCCGATTAAAATGATGTTGCTGGCCTTATTCATCCCCTCTGTCACTTCTTTAGCCCTCCTTCTTTGCCCGAATTACTCCAAAAACCCCTTGTCCCAGCCCTTCCTTGGATTCTTGCCGTACATTTTCAAAAGAATGCACTGTTTGGCCCGATTCCTCCACATAAAATCCGGCATCTGCCAATGCCGCCTGGATTTCCTCTCCGGAATGGAAGGAGGCCCACCGATAAAACTCGTTCTCCCCCTTTTTTTCTTGGTAAACCTGACCCAAGGGAGTGGAAACATCCAAGAAACCCATGACGAAAACCCCACCGGGCTTAAGCACCCGATGAATCTCTTCCATGGTTTTTCCCAAATCATCCAGGAAGCAATCCACGGTGATCATGGTCACCAAATCGTACTGGCCGGTGTCCAGGGGCAAGTCCTCCCCCTTCCCGGGGTAAACCCGGATTCCCCTTTCATTGGCCACTTCCGCCATTTCAGACGAAGGCTCAACACCTTCACGAATTCCCAAGGCTTCGGTAAAAATACCGGTCCCACAACCAATATCCACTGCTCTTTCAAAGGGCGGCAACATCTGTCGAATCAAAGCCACCTCCGATTGAAACAGTGCATCATGATGTTGAAACCATTCCTCATATCGCTGCGCCAGTCCGGCAAAGACTTCTGTATCTTCGTGGGTCTTGCACAAATACCAGGCTGCCCGCTTGTCCACATCCATCACCCGAACTTGCTGAAAACAACGTTTTAACTCCGTGACGCACTCCTCCATTTCCTTCCGGCCATGCTGAATAAAATGAAAATAGTCCCCTCCTTCCAGATACTCCACAAAAGAAGTGGCCAGGGACCGGTTTTGATTATAGTCAAACAAGATCACCCAATGACGAGTCACTCGGCTCATTTCTTCATATAGACTTTTTCGATCTTGGGGAGAAAGACCGTGGGCCACATAGGAGGCGATGGAAATATCGAATGAATGGTCCGGAAAAGGCAATCCTTTGGTTCCGCTGGATTGTACAAACTCAATTTCCGGATTCTTCTTTCTGGCCACCGCCAGCATTTGCTCCGCTTCATCCACCCCCACTACCGCCAGGCCTTCCTCTCGTAAGGCTTGGCACAAGGCCCCGGTTCCGCAGCCAACGTCCAGAATGGATTCATACTCCTTGAAAGAGAATGCCTCCCTATGCTCACTTAGAATTAGCCGATACCTTTTTAATTGGTACCCATAAAACCATCCGTAGACTCCGGCGATACGGTTGAACAAGCCTTGATTTCCACCTTCTTTAGGCTTCTTCATCGTCCTTTTCTCCTCCCTCTTGGAAGTCTTCATAAATGTGGCTGGCATCACAGAATGGCATATCGCTGGAATAGCCACAACGGCACAAGGTGACCCGGTTTCGTACCTCGTACACAGTGCCATCGCAAGATTCAACGGGAACTCCTCCCTGCACATACAAGGCAGAACTGACCCCCTTCTCCGGATCCTGCAACACGGCAATTTGCGGCTCTAACTCCGGTTCGATTAAGGTGCCGTCCTTTTCCCGAGCGGTCAATCGCCCTGCGGGACACTCGTTGGCCCCAACGATGGCCTCCTCCCGATTCTCTTCCTTTCCGGAAGCCAGGGTGAGTTGCCATGCGTCCCCATTGTTTCGATGGCAGAATCGGGCCAGTGCACACCGATGGTCATCCAACAAATCTATGGTAGGACCCTCCAGTGTATCAGCCCTGTCCAAATACGGTTCCCGGGAAGCGGTTTCTTCTCCCTCGAAGGAATACTGCACATGGGCACCATCACAAAAGGGCGGGGTGGTGGTTTTTCCACATCGGCAGAGAGAATAGCTTTCCTGTTGGGGAAAAGTCCGTCCCTCTTCATATACATAGGTTCGCCCTTCCGGTGTAATGATTTTCTCCACCAGAGGAATGCCCCCCTCCACCAAATAGGGACCATTCTTCAAGATGCGTATTTTCTGAGGTTTCTTAGTTTTTGTCATGTTGCTCTCCTGTCTATTGTTATTTTTATTCCCAGTCAAAATTGTTATTGAAGGGAAAGACTTCCATCCTTTATACCAATGGACACGTGGTCTCCGTCCTGCACTTCTCCGGAAATGATGGCTCTGGCCAGCAAGGTTTCCAAGGTGCGTTGTAAATACCTTCGTAAAGGTCTGGCACCAAAGGCGGGGTCGTACCCTTCCCGCAATAGAAGCTCTTTGGCTTCATCCGTCAGGGCCATGGTAACCTGTTTCTCCGAAAGCCGGTCTTCAATGGACCGTAGCATCAAATCCAGAATACTCATCAATTCGTCCTTCTGAAGAGGCTTAAACAAAACCGTTTCATCCAAGCGGTTCAGGAATTCCGGTCGGAAGGTGGCCCGCAGTTCCCGCATCACTCCTTCTTGTGCCTCCGGTGTGAGATTGCCCTCTTGGTCCAGCCCATCCAACAGCAATGGAGCCCCCAAATTCGAGGTCATAATCAACACCGTATTTTTAAAGTCTACGGTTCGGCCCTGGGAATCGGTGATTCGACCATCATCCAAAATTTGGAGCAATACGTTAAACACCTCCAAGTGGGCCTTTTCGATTTCGTCAAATAGCACCACGCTATAGGGCTTCCTTCGAATGGCTTCCGTCAACTGACCCCCTTCCTCATACCCCACGTAACCGGGGGGCGCGCCAATCATCCGGGACACCGAATGCTTTTCCATATATTCGGACATATCAATACGAACCATGTTTTCTTCGCTGTCAAAGAGAGCTTCCGCCAGAGTCTTGGCCAGCTCTGTTTTTCCCACTCCGGTGGGACCTAGGAATAAGAAGGAACCGATTGGTCGATTGGGATCCTTAATCCCCGCCCGGGAACGAAGAATGGAATCCGCCACCTTCTGTACCGCTTCGTCTTGCCCGATTAACCGTTGATGGAGAATTTGATCCAGCTTCAGCAACTTCTCCCGCTCTCCTTCCATCATACGGGCCACGGGAATTCCGGTCCATCGAGAAACGATTTTGGCGATTTCCTCCGGTGTCACACTTTCCCGGAGAAGAGTGGTCTCTCCTCTCTCCTCGCTGTCTTGGGTGGCTTGGGCCAACTCCTTTTCCAAGGCAGGAATTTCTCCATAACGGAGTTGTGCGGCTTTCTCCAAGTCATAGTCTCTTTCTGCCATCTCCGCCCGGTAATGAAGTTCCTCCAGCTTTTCCTTCATATTGCTCACTTTGGAAATGGCTTCTTTTTCTTTTTCCCAGGTGGACATCATGGCCTTCAGCTGATCCTTTTGTTCTGAGATTTCCTTCCGAAGATTCTCCACTCTAAGGAGACTGGCTTCATCCTTTTCTTTGGCCAAAGCCGCCTCCTCAATCTCCATCCTCATAATGTCACGGTTCACTTCATCCAGTTCCGTGGGTAGAGACATTAATTCCGTTTTAATGAGGGCACAAGCTTCATCAACCAAGTCAATGGCCTTGTCCGGCAAGAAACGGTCGGTAATATATCGGTGGGACAACACGGCGGCCTGAATCAAACTGGCATCATTGATGGTAACCCCATGATAGATTTCATATCTTTCTTTCAGCCCACGTAAAATAGAAATGGTTTCCTCCACGGTGGGTTCATCAATCATCACCGGTTGGAATCGACGTTCCAAGGCGGAATCCTTCTCAATATATTTTCGGTACTCATCCAGGGTAGTAGCACCAATGCAGCGCAGCTCTCCCCGGGCCAGCAAGGGCTTCAGCATATTGCCCGCATCCATGGACCCCTCCGCTTTCCCGGCCCCCACAATATTATGAATTTCATCAATAAAAAGAATGATAGAGCCTTCGCTTTTTTTCACCTCATCCAGTACCGCTTTCAGTCGTTCTTCAAACTCGCCACGGTACTTGGCACCTGCTACAAGGGCGCCCATATCCAGAGAAAAGAGCCGTTTGTTTTGTAGGTTTTCCGGTACATCTCCCCTTACAATCCGTTGGGCAATGCCTTCCACCACTGCGGTTTTCCCCACACCCGGCTCACCAATCATCACCGGATTATTCTTGGTCTTCCGGGAAAGAATGCGAATGGTGTGCCGAATCTCTTCCTCACGTCCAATCACCGGGTCCAATTTATTCTCCCGGGCCAGCTGCACCAGATCTGCCCCGTATTTTTCCAAAGCTTCATAGGTGGCTTCCGGATTATCACTGGTCACCCGTTGATTTCCTCTCACTTCTTTCAGCTTTTGGAGAAATCCTTCCCGCTGAATGCCTCTTCTTTCCAGTCGCAACCTTCCCTCCTTGGTATTGTGGGCAAGAATCCCCAGCATCACATGCTCCACGCTGGTGTAGTGATCCCCCATGGCTTTGGCTTCCTGTTCCGCTTGGTTCATGGCTCGATTGGCCTCGGGAGAAAGAGTAGGCTGTGCCCCGCCCGCTACTTTGGGTTTTTTCTGGATGGCATCCATCAATTGCTGTTCCAAGCCTTTACTATCCACTCCCATCCTCTCAAAAATAGAAGGAATGAGGCCACTGCCATCGGACAACAAGGCGGCCAAAAGATGATCCGGATCGATGGTGGGATTTCCGTACTCGCTGCCCAGATTCATGGCTGTCTGTAACGCTTTTATGGTATTTTGTGTCATTTTTTCTGTGTTCATTTTATTCACCGCCTCTCATATTTTTTCACCAAGGCCTCTTCCCATGAGAGACCCGGGCTTCCTTCTTTGGTTAGATTTTTTTCGGATGCTGAACCCATCCGCATGTTTGTATCCGTTCTTCCTCTATTGGATGACCCATAGTCCTATCCTTTGTTATAGGTTTATAACTCAGACTCCTTCAAGCTGAAGGTGTCCCATTGATCCAAATCCCCTTCGTTGTAGCCCTTCATGAACCATCTCATTCGTTGCTCCGAAGTGCCGTGGGTAAAGCTGTCCGGCACCACATATCCTTGGGTTTGCTTTTGGATTCGATCATCTCCCACTGCACTGGCCGCATTCATAGCCTCCTGAATATCTCCATCCTCCATGTAATTCATGTCGTCCACATAATGGGCCCATACACCGGCCAAATAGTCCGCCTGTAGCTCCAGTCGCACCGTCAACTTGTTAAATTCCGTTTGGCTCATTTGGGACCGGAGATTCTGGTACTCGTCCATAATCCCCAGTTGATTTTGAACATGATGCCCCACTTCATGGGCGATTACATAGGCCATGGCAAAATCTCCCGGGGCATCAAACCGGGTCTCCATTTCCTGGAAAAAGCTGAGATCGATATATACTTTATTGTCTCCGGGACAGTAAAAGGGTCCGGTAGAGGAACCTGCCGTTCCACAGGCCGACTGCACATATCTGGAATACAAAACCAGAATAGGCTCTTGATAAACTTCTCCATATTCATCAAAAATGTCATGCCAAACCGCTTCCGTGTCGGCTAATACCACCGATGCGAACTCGGCCAATTCTTCCTCCTCCGCTGTCTGCTGATAAGGGGTATTTCCCCCCTGGTTAATAATCTGGGATTGATTGATGATTTGTCCCGGATCTCCTCCCAACAACATAAATACGATGATAAATACGATACCTAAGCCGCCGCCCAGAATACCTTTGCCCCCCATGCCAAACCCGCCGCTGCCACGTCGATCCTCCACATTTCTGCTGCCGGCTCTGCCTTTCCATTTCATATCCTTCGCCCTCCTCCTGATTCCAGGTTATGTGGTGTAATTATTTTTAGGGCTAAGCCCTTTTGTTTCTACTAACATTATACTATTTTTCTACAATTAGGGAAAAATGTTTCTATCTAAAAATACTTGACAGCTTTGTGTTTAGTGTATATAGTGTCTATATACACTAAAAGGAGAGACCATAATGAATATTATTCTCAACAATTCCAGTAACTTGCCCCTCTACGAACAAATTGCAAATCAAATCAAAAGCATGATTATCTCCGGCGGTGTTCACCCGGGAGAGATGTTGCCGTCTATGCGCCTTTTGGCAAAGGAACTGAGAATCAGTGTCATCACCACCAAGAGGGCATACGAGGAGCTGGAGCGGGATGGTTTCATCCATACTGTAGTGGGAAAGGGTAGCTATGTGGCAGAGCGGAATGTAGCGCTTATTAAAGAAGAACAGCTGAGGCTGGTGGAAGAACATCTTCAAAAGGCGGTAGATCAGGCGACTATCTCCGGAATCCCCTTTGAAGAGCTGCTGGAAATTATCACCCTATTATATAAAGAGGAGTAGAAAAACCGAGATGGAATATGTATTAAGAGCGGAAAATTTAATCAAACAATACCCGGAGTTTACCTTGAAAGATGTGAGTCTTTCTCTTCCGGCCGGCTGCATAATGGGCCTGATTGGCGAAAATGGTGCCGGAAAAAGCACCACCATCAAGCTCCTCCTGGGACTGGTTACCCCAGATTCCGGTCATGTGGAGATTCTTGGGGACGAAAATATCAAGGATAAACGCGACACTCGGGAACACATAGGAGTTGTGCTGGACGAAAGCTGCTTTCCCGAAAATCTCAATATTAAGGACATTAACGGTATTATGAAGCATATCTACCAAACCTGGAACGGGGAAACATTCTATCACTTTTGCCAGCATTTCTCCTTGTCCCCCAACAAGACAATCAAGGAGTATTCCCATGGCATGAAAATGAAGTTGGCCATTGCCGTAGCCCTATCCCACGATTCCAGATTGTTGATTCTGGATGAGGCCACTAGTGGACTGGACCCTATGGTAAGAGAGGAGTTGTTGGACGTATTCCTGGAATTCATTCAAGACGAAAGACGCTCCATTTTAATCTCATCTCACATTACCAGCGACTTGGAGAAAATATGCGACTATATTACTTTCATTCACAAGGGAGAGATTCTCCTGAGTGAAGAGAAAGACCATCTTCTCGAAGACTATGGCTTGCTGAAATGTTCTCAAGAAGAGTTTTCGCAACTGGATCCTCAGGGTATTATCGGGTACCGAAAGTACCACTTTGGTGTGGAGGCTCTGGTTGAGAAAAAACACTATGGTGCAGGGTATATCATCGAAAAACCCACCATTGAAAACGTAATGCTATATCATACAAAGGAAAAAGTAATATGAAAGGTTTAATCATTAAGGATCTCATCAACTTAAAAAAGCAGGTGAAGGTGTTTGGCTTTCTCATTGCATTCTATGTTTTTCTTGCCATCGCCATGGAAAATACAGCCATGTTTGGCGGTATCATCACCATTCTATTTGCCATTCTTCCCATTACCGCACTTTCCTATGACGAAAGGGCCCGGTGGGACAAGTATGCGTTGACCATGCCCATCTCCAGGCAAGACCTGGTGATTGGCAAGTATCTTTTGGGGGGAATATTTTTGGGGATGGCATTTCTGATGTACCTGGTTTTCGGACTTATCACAAGGATGGAAACGCCCTTAAATGTGTTGTTGATTTCTGCAGCTCTTGCGGGTGTCGGATTGATGTTCTTATCCATCCTCCTTCCCATCCTTTTTAAATGGGGCGTGGAAAAAGGAAGGTTTCTTATGATTGGAGTGTTAGCCGTACCCACCGCCGCCATCGTAGTAGCCAGCAAGCTGGGTATTGCCCTACCCAATGAAAAAGTGTTGCATACAATCGCTTTCCTATCCCCCATTATTGTCCTACTGGTTCTGGCCGGTTCCATCTTTCTATCAGTGCGGGTCTATAAGAACAAAGAATTTTAACCGGAAGTTTCCACCATCGCTTTCCTTGTCGTATACGGTATATTTGTTGCAGTGTGGTTACGAAAAACATATAATTGTAACGGAAGTGGGTGGCACTTCCCGGAACCGGCACCTTGCTCGGCATCGTTTGATATGTTCTGACCCTATGGTAAGTGTATTGGTTGGGAGAAAGAAAAATGAAACGATTTACAGCTAGTATGTTGGTTATTTTTATGCTCTTGCTGGGTGCTCCCCTAACGGGATGCACCGGAGCCACAGATGAATCTTCCGGCGAGTCTCCGGAAACCCAGATAACCAAATATACTCCGGAAGACATTTTCCAAGAAGCACTACAGTTCTACGGAGAGGAAGGTCTCCCGGATAATTTCCAGGTTTTTGGTGTGACTTTTGACACCGCCGCGGAGCAGGCGGAAGGGGAAAATATATTCACCATTTCCATGACAGCTCCCGGAGATGGATTTGACGCCATATCCTATCACGCAGATGTTGCCGGTTTGTCGGAAGATGTAAAGAAAGACCGAATTGAGGAATACATGGCCAAAGGAATATGTGTGTTGGAAGGCGAAGCGGGCCAGGAAATCCTCGTTCGAAAAACCATCCCGGAGGATGACCGTTACCAGTACGTGGAAGGATGCCTTATCGAAATCAAATACTATATCGATGAGGAAAATGTGGAGAAGTATATCAAAATGGCCCAGGACAATTACTCCAGCCAGGCAGTTGCTCCCCTGGAAGAGTACTTGGGGAAAGAGCCGGATTGGTCCCGTATCGGTTTCTTCTTGAACTCTCACAAGAATATCGCCAGTTTTTATGCGGCATACCCGGTGGATGATGTCCCAACTGCCACAGAAGGGATTACCCAAAACTTAGAAGATTTCTGGTACGATGCGGAAAGTGGAATGTTGGGCTTCCTATACGGAATCCTTGACATCCGCTTGGACTTACTAGAAAATAACAACACCATCTATGTGACCCAAACCATGGACACCTTGGACATCCCCTTCAGCGATTACATCCCGCCGGAGAATTCCCTGACCCAGTTGGGGTTCGGCTTTGATGGAGACATGGCCTGCGGTGTGTACGAGGTCAAGGAACCCCATTACACTTCCATCGCCATTCATCGGCCGGAGTGGGGAGACTTCACAGAAAATTGGAACATAGAATACATGGATCGAGTGAACGGAGTACCCTTCCGTGTCACCTACCATGCCGAAACCGATTCTTACCATATCATGACGGAACAAGAAGCCAGCTATAATTATTATCTCGATTCCGGGGAATTCACAGATGAGCATCCGAATTATGAAACGGTGGCAGGTCAATTCAATCAAGCCTTTGGTACACAAGGAGACGAATTCTACCAGATGCCCTTGCTTCAGTTCAAACAGGTAGTACAAGAGTATTTTGGGCTAACGGTAG
>CAYVFH010000031.1:0-12464 GCA_964450985.1 uncultured Oscillospiraceae bacterium
AAAAACCGCAACCCCGTGATTTCAAAGGATTGCGGCGATACGACCCCTATTCCCACTCTATTGTTCCGGGAGGTTTGGGCGTAATGTCGTAGACCACCCGGTTGACACCCTCCACCTCTTCGGCGATGCGACAGGCAATCTTTCGCAGTAATGGATAGGGTAACTCGGCAATCTCTGCACTCATGGCATCGCTGGATTGGACAGCCCGCAAGCAAATCACCTGCTCAAAGGTTCGTTTTCCGTTTTTCACACCGGTGGATTTGGCATCCGGTTCCAGTGCAAAGTACTGCCAGATTTCCCGGTCCAACCCTGCCAGCGCAATTTCTTCCCGGAAGATGGCATCGGCTTCTCGCACCATGGTGAGTCGCTCTTTTGTTATGGCTCCGATAACCCGAACTCCCAATCCAGGCCCCGGGAAGGGTTGCCTCCACACCTGCTCTTTAGGTAGCCCCAAAGCTTCTCCCACTTTCCGCACTTCATCCTTAAAAAGCCATTTCACCGGTTCCACCAACTGAAACTCCATGTCTTCCGGAAGGCCCCCCACGTTATGGTGGGACTTCACCACTCCTTTGTTGGAAATACTCTCAATGATATCCGGATAAATGGTGCCCTGAACCAAATATGGAATCTTGCCCAGCTTTCCGGATTCCTCTTCAAAGACTCGAATAAATTCTTCTCCGATGATTTTTCTCTTTTGCTCCGGATCCTCCACCCCTTCCAGCTTGGATAAGAATCGGTCTTGCGCTTGCACGGTAATGAGATTCATACCAAACTGTTTGGCAAAAATCTCCTGTACCAGCTCCGGCTCTCCTTTTCGCATCAGGCCGTGATCCACAAACACACAGACCAGCTGATCTCCCACCGCTTTGTGAACCAATGCGGCACACACTGCGCTATCCACGCCACCGGAAAGAGCACAAAGTATTTTTTCCTGCCCCACTTGTTTTCGAATCTTTTCCACTTCGCCCTGGATGAACAATTCCATGGTCCAGTCCTGGCGAAAGCCTTGCTCTTTCACAAGCTCCATCAAGGCATCCTGTGTCAGATTTCCCGCATGGCATTGCACAGGGATTTCCAGTTTCTCCAAGTACTCTCGTTCACATTCTGACAGCGGTTGCTCTTCTTCGCCAATCACCCATATGGCATGGCTCTGACTACAATCCCTTTCCGTATCAAAAAGAAGCACCTCACAATATACTCCTGCATTTCGGGCAATCTTTGCCTCTCGCTGGTTGTTGTGGGCACCTTTATCCAATATAATGAGCTTTTGTCTTTCCATCAACCCTGGCTCCTCCTTTTCTTAATAGATGAATTGTACCATCCGAAGGGGTCTTTGTAAATCCGGGGGATTGGAGAGTTTTTCGAACACATGTATTGAACTTATGTTCTTTTATTGATATAATATTCCTATATTAATGACATGACATGGAAGGAGAAAAGATGGATCCGCAAATTCTGGAAAAGCTGACCTTGCTGGCGGAAGGTGCCAAATATGATGTGTCCTGTTCCAGTAGTGGAGTAGGGCGCCGCAATCAAGGCGGGCTGGGCAGTGCCAGCAGCGCCGGTATTTGTCATAGTTGGTCCAGAGACGGCCGTTGTATCTCTCTATTAAAGGTGCTCCTTTCCAACCGTTGCGTTTACGACTGTGCCTACTGCGTGAACCGGCGGTCCAACTCCATTCCCCGCGCTGCCTTTGAACCCAAGGAGTTGGCGGAATTGACCTTCTCCTTCTATCGCAGAAATTACATCGAGGGTTTGTTTCTCAGCTCCGCCGTAGACGGATCTCCGGATCAAACAGCAGAACGGATGGTGGAGAGTCTTCGCCTTCTCCGAAGGGAGTACTCCTTTGGAGGATACATTCATGCCAAAATCATCCCGGGTACTGACCCGTTGTTGGTACATCAATTGGGTCTGTTGGCAGATCGTCTCAGCATTAACCTGGAAGTGCCTTCTCCTGAGGGGTTGGCTCGACTGGCTCCCCAGAAAAAACCCACCGCCATCTTCTCTCCCATGCGGCAAATCACCGGCACTCTTATGGAACAGCGCTCTCTCTCCGGCCCCGGCACCATGTTCAAAAACAAGCCAGCTTCTCCTCTCGCCTCTTTGGGTGGCGGGGATTCCTTTTTCCTCCCGGAGGAAGAAGGAGAAAAGGTGAATTTCCCATCCCTCACTGGCAAGGAGACTTTTGCCCCCGCCGGACAGACCACCCAAATGATGGTAGGCGCCTCCGGTGAATCGGACCAGCAAATCCTACTCACCTCGGAAAAGCTCTATCATACTTTTTTAGTGAAACGAGTGTATTTCAGTGCCTATATCCCTTTAGTGGATTCTCCCATCCTTCCATCCCTTTATAGCAAACCTCCGTTAGCCCGAGAACATCGTCTATACCAGGCGGACTGGCTCCTTCGTTTTTATGGATTTGAGGCCAGGGAGCTGTTCACCGATAGGGAAACCAATCTGGATCCGGAGTTGGACCCTAAGATCACCTGGGCTCTTCGAAACATCCACTATTTTCCCATGGAAATCAACAAGGTGAGTTTTGAGGAGCTGTTGCGGATTCCTGGCATAGGGGTTCAATCCGCCCTTCGCATCATGAATCAGCGAAAGGTTTCCCATGTGCAATATGAAGACCTGAAACGAATCGGGGTGGTTTTGAAAAGGGCTAAGTTTTTTCTTACCTGCAATGGCAAGTATTATGGTGGCCGGGATGTGGTACCGGAGTATATTCGTGCCCAGGAATTGAAAACCGCACAAGGATTGCTGAATGAAGATAAAATCCGGGAAAGATTGATTCCTCCGGAAGATCCTCAGATCTCCCTACTACAGGATAGCCCCACTGGTTTATTACGTCATTCCCTGTTTCCGGAATTGACAGGAGGCATCCAATGATGGACTATCTATATGATGAAACTTGGGAAGGATTCCTGACCTGCATTCACCACCACTATTACCGGGAGCCGGCTCATGATATTCAGCCGGCCTCTACCTACCAGCATTCCTTCACCTCTCAGGCTACTCAGGTGGAGACAAATCCGGAAATGGCGGAAAAAGTGTACCATGCCATAGAAAAGAAGTTTTCGGGATACGACCAAATCCGACTCTATCGAGGATTTCTATCATCGGACCCGGAAAAAGAAAAAACCCTACTGGACTATTTAGTCCTGGGGTTTCATAAGGGCTCATCCATCGGCATGTATCATGGCCATCCCGTGGTGGCCCGCTTTACAAAAATGGAGAAAAAAGTTTCCTTTGAAGTGCATCGTCTTCAGGGGTTGGTTCGGTTTTCCCAAATGACTGGAGACATCCTCTATGCCCCCATCACCCCGGACCACGATGTGACTCAGCTTTTGGCCCACCACTTTTGTGATCGATTTCGACAAGAGAATTTCATCATTCACGATACCCGCCGGGGCAAAGCCTTGGTATCATCCCAAGGAGAATATGTGATTACCACTTTTACCCCGGAAGATCTTCCTTCCCTCTCCAAAGAAGAAAACCAGGTTCGGGCCCTTTGGAAAACCTACTTCGAAACCATTGCAATAAAACAACGCACCAACAGGAAATGTCAAAGGAATTTCATGCCGGTGCGTTATTGGCAACATTTGCCGGAGATTACGACTCCTCTTGGAGAATCTCCGTTGGAGGCTTGGGAGAGTCATCTTCCTTCGAATCCTCTGATTCCGGATAGCGATTGAGTACCACAATGCTCTTAAACAAATCTCCGTCTATTTTTATTTCAAATACTCCCTTTTGAAGCTTCACCAAATCCTTGGCGATGCTGAGACCTAAGCCGCTTCCGTCGGAACTGCGGGCTTCGTCTCCCCTTTTGAATCGTTCCATCAATTCCTCGGCATCGATGTTCAGAGACTGCCTTGATATATTCTTCACTTCGAAGATAACCATATCCGGTTCTGCTCCTTCTCCTCCCACTTCTTCTCGAACATCCATATAGACCCGCGTGTCCGGCTGGGCATATTTCAGAACGTTGCCCAGAATGTTTTCCATCACACGCCACATCAGCTGGCCGTCAGCCCACACATAATACTTTTCCTTTTGGTTGTTCAGGATGAATTCCAAGCCGGATTCATTGATTCCTTCATCCAGCTCTCCCAGCCCTTGGTTGATTAATGAAATCAACTCTACTTTTTCCAGTCTTACCGGCATGGCCCCGCTTGCGGCTTTGGCCGC
The DNA here is from genome assembly GCA_964450985.1 of uncultured Oscillospiraceae bacterium. Classification (GTDB taxonomy): domain Bacteria; phylum Bacillota; class Clostridia; order Peptostreptococcales; family Anaerovoracaceae; genus JAAZGD01. The sequence continues at coordinate 4,189 of CAYVFH010000031.1, forward strand.
TTCAAACAGGTCTTCCGTCAATTGGCGCAGTCGATTGGTTTTGTTGTCCAAAACATCCAAGTACTCCATCGCTCTGGGGCTGTCCAATCCTTCCTGCTTTAGTAAGTCGATATAGGTCACCATGGAAGTTAAGGGGGTCTTCAAATCATGAGATACATTGGATATCAATTCCGCCTTCATCCGTTGGTTTTTTAATTCGTTTTGCACGGTGATATTCACCGCTTCAGAAATCTGATTGATGTTCCGAGCGATGTCATCTAGCTCAGAATGATCCCCTTCCGGTACGGGAATCTGATAGGTCAGGTTTCCGTTTCGTACTTCTTCCACCCCCTGCTTAATGGCATCGTACTTTCGCACATATTTAGGAGCGAACACCAGGACTATCACCAGCACCACCGGTGCCAAAAATACGGTGGCGGACAATAGTATTAATAGTATAGAAGCAATCACTACCTTCTGCATGGTGCTGCCGCTTCGGAAAAAGATCCGATAAAGAAACAAAACGAAGATGGCGGTGAGAGACTGACGAAGAAAGGTCCCGGCTTTCAGTTTTTTCACCATAGAGAGAAGAAACCACAACCCCAAATAGGCGCCCACCAGTCCGGCCACCACAGCGATGGAACCCGTAAGGCTTCCTGCCATCCCCATGCCCGCAAAGGGAATCATGGGATGAAAACTTCCGCCGTTATATATGATGTTCTCAATGAACTCATAGGTGAATCTCACATAAATGATGCCAAACAAGACGAAGATTCCACCCACCATCAGAAGCTGTATTTCCGTATACCATCGATCGATTCCTCTGAGAAGGATTTTCCCCTGGGAATCCCGGTCCCCCACTCGCACACAAAGGTAGATAAAAGAGCCCAGAGCCGTCAAGGCCCCTCCTACCATAAGGATGCCGGCTCCCAATAGGCCCCAACTGCCGGGATTTTTATGGGCTCCCCCTTTTCCATCCCACATATTGTATAAAAAATAGTCCAAAACATCTCCGGAATAGGAGCCGTTATAGTGGTAAGGCACCACCTGCAAGGCAATCAATCCCGCCACAAAGGCGAGAAATCCCAAGCCACACAAGATGAACATCAAAGGGTATAGTCCCCCTTTGTTTCCGCTGCCAACCTTTTGATTAGAGCTTTTCAATTTTGTATCCAATTCCCCACACCACCTTTAAATATCTTGGATTCTTGGGATCGATTTCAATCTTTTCTCGTATGCGACGAATGTGAACAGCTACCGTGTTTTCCGGATTAAAGGCCGGTTCTTTCCAAACCGCTTCATAGATTTGCTCCATGGAAAACACCTTTCCGGCATTTTCCGTGAGAAACTTAAGAATGCCATATTCGATGGGAGTTACTACCACCTGCTCCCCGTCCAAGGTCACTTGCTTGGATTCGTCATCGATGATGAGGCCGCCGGTTTTACAAATTCCCGTTTTCTTTTCCAGGCTACCCAGATTCACGTACCGTCTCAGCTGGCTTTTCACTCGGGCAATCAGCTCCAAAGGATTAAAGGGCTTGGTGATATAATCATCGGCGCCTAAATTCAGGCCTGTGATTTTATCGTAATCCTCGCTTTTCGCAGAGAGCATGATGATGGGAATATTTTTTTCTTCCCGAATCTTCATGGTGGCCCGCTGCCCATCCAGATTTGGCATCATGATATCCATCAACACCAGATGTACCTCTTCCCGGTCCAAAATTTGAAGCGCCTCCATGCCGTCATAGGCTTTCAGCACGTCATATCCTTCGTTGTTCAGGTACACCTCAATGGCATTCACAATCTCCCGGTCATCGTCACAAACTAAGATCTTCATCTTTCCCCTCCTGTAAATATAAGGATAGCTTAGAAATCTTAACAAAGGTTTGGGCTTTTTCTTACGACTTTCTTAAACAGATTTTATCCAAAAGATGGATATGCTCAGGCCCAATCCATCTAGAGCACCACCGGAATGGACCGGGCATCCTTCGGTAAGAAAAGTCGTTCCGGGGTCACGTCGCATTCCAGCGCTAACAACTTTACCCCATTGTTCTTGGCCTCTCTCACCGCTTCCCCAAACTCCGGATGCATTCCATCATGGGGAGAAAAGGTATGAACCCCTTTCATTTGAATCACAAAGACCCCATATGCATCGTATCCTTCTTTCACTCCCCGGATCAGCTCCATCAAATGTTTGATTCCCCGCTCTGTGGGAGCATCGGGAAATAATGCGACTCCGTTTTCTTCCAAGGTGACCCCTTTAATTTCGCACAAAATCTCCCGGTCTTGCGTCTCCACATAAAAATCCAGCCGAGAGTTGCCATAGGTGTACTCTCCCTTCACGTTCTTCACCCCGGGAATAAAGTATCCCGCCCGAACGTATTCTCCAAATGCGGCATTGGGCGCCTGGCTATCGATATTCACTAAAATGGGGTCCGCATCTTTGTTCCCAAAAGGTGCTTCCTTCACCACGGCAATCAGGTCATATACAGTCTTCCGATTGGGATTGTCGGATTTCGATAAAAAAACCCGGCTTCCGGGAAGGAGTAGCTCCCGACATCGGCCGGGGTTCTTCACATGAACACGATGGGGCTCTCCCTCTATGGTAACAAAGGCCACAAAGCGATTGGGCCGTTCCAGAAAGATACCTTCCACCACTTGTTTGTATATCATTTATCCGATGACTCCCAAATGTTCCAACAGAATTTTTAATCCGATTAGGATCAATACAATACCGCCTACCATCTCTGCCCGTCTGCCCAGCGAGGTTCCACAACGAATTCCAATCAACACACCCATGAAGGACAATCCAAAGGTTACCACAGCAATCATACTGGCAGCGGGTAAAATGGATACCTGAAGGAAGGCAAAGGTAATCCCCACCGCCAATGCATCAATACTGGTGGCAATGGCTAAAAGCATCACTTCTTTCAGATTCAGAATCTCACAAGAAGAAGCTTCCCCCTCCGGATGAAGGGCCCCCCATACCATACGTCCCCCGATGATGGCCAACAGCACAAAAGCGACCCAGTGATCCCAAGGCATAATATAGGGAGCAAAGCCGGTTCCCAATCCCCATCCTATGAGGGGCATTACTCCTTGAAATCCACCGAAGAACACTCCGATAATCAGGGCATTCCTCTTTTGGGAACCGCCGGTGGATAATCCTTTGCATATGGATACGGCAAAGGCATCCATGGATAACCCCACTGCAATCAATAATAGCTCAATGATACCCAATCTCTATAGCTCCATTTCCCGATTTGTTTGATGTAAAAAAGTAATTCCAACCTCTGCCCCGGTGTATCGGTGGACCCAATCTGCCAACTGCTCTGTGGCTTCTTGGAAGGTTTTTTGCCGTGTAGGATCTACACTTTCTATAATCAAGAAGGCACGGGTGGTGTCCGGGGTCAGCATAGTACGCTGCCCATCCCGCCAGTTCCAGCAACGGCAAACCGCTCCCAGATTATCTCGATATATGACTTCTCCCGGGAGAGCAGGATCTTCTTCTTCGTCCCCCAAGGCCATAAAGGATTCTCCACCCTGGGCAATGGTCAACACCAAATCTCCTTGAAAGCTGTCTATGTCCTCTCCACCACAGGGAATTCCGTAGGTTAAGGATACCGCATTATAGATATCCACCAATGGATTGATGGATGAAACCGGATTCCCCTTTTCCACCCGCTTCAACAATGCCTCAATGGAACAGCGGACTCCTTTTTTCGTCTTGAATTTCTGGTAGGCTTGTCGCCAAACTGCGATGACCGGGTTTTCGCTGAATACTTCCTCGGTGAAATGCTTTTTCGCCTCCCAATTGGCGCCTTCCAGCAAGGTTTCGATTTCCTCTAAAACATCCTCTTGACCCATAAGTTTGTTATCCACACCATAGGCCGTCACTACCCCGATTTCCGCTTCCGGAAACAGATCCCAAAAGCCTTGCTCTATCACAAATTTTGCCATATCTCCTCCATTAGAAATCCATATATTTTAAGTAATTCGCTTGAAATTCTTCATCCAAGGCCAATTCCACATGCTCCAATTTCTCCGGAATCTGAGTACAACCATTTTCTTCCTCTTCACTGAGAAGAACCATGGAAGCTCCGGCCCCAGCTGTATTTCCCAAGCCATGCACCCGATTTTCAGCCACCGGAGGAAGTACTCCCAAATACAAGGCATCCTCTATTTTCAAAGTGTTGCCGAAGGCCCCCGCCATATAGATTCCCGATAAATCTTCCGGGGTCCGTTCCCATCGTTTTAACAGCAATTCTACCCCGGTTCGAATGGCACTCTTGGCCATTTGCACCTCCCGAATATCCTGTTGGCAGATGGCTACTTCTTCGTCCCCTTCTTTCCATAAAAGAAAGAGTCGTTCCTTTCCCCGAGTAACCAGCCTTTTCCCTAGGGGGGAATAGGGGTGCGCTTCTTCCCACTCTTCCCCACTGATCAGACGACCCCTACTATTGATCAGTCCGGCTTTGCGCATCTCTGCTACCGCCGATAGGATTCCCGACCCGCAGATTCCCACTGGTTTGCCATTTCCAATGGTATGATAAGCCATGTCTTCTTGGATAACCAGCGCATCGATGGCTCCTTCTCCTGCGCGACATCCATAGGAGAGAGAAGCCCCTTCGAAAGCAGGCCCTGCGGCGGTGGAACAAGCCAATCCCTTTCCATCTTCCGCCAGAACGATTTCTCCATTGGTGCCCAAATCCATAAACAGATGACATCCTTTCCGCTTAAGTACCCGGGAAGCCACCATTCCCGCGGTGATATCTCCTCCCACATGACCGGCAATATTGGGAAGTACATAGAGAGAAACATGGTCCATAAATCCCAACTCTCCTCCATCCATTTTCCGTTCTCCTTCATAAGCCGGTTGAAAAGGAGATACGGCCAATCCCCGGGGATCTTCCCTCAGCAAAAAATGAGACATGGTGGTATTGCCACAGAAAACAGCTCGTGTCAGCTTTTCTTCGTGATAACAAAACCGGTTCAACAATGCGTCCTTCAGTTGATGTATTCCTTTCATCAGATACCGGTGCATCTCATCCATGTTTTCCATTGATTCTCCGGCATAGGTAATTCTGGAAATCACATCAGCCCCATAAGTTCTTTGGGGATTCAACATGGTTTGGGATCCAATCAAAGTACCTGTGGCCCGGTTCCATAGTAAGGCAGCCAATGTAGTAGTGCCTAGGTCAAAAGCCAGCCCCAAACCTTCTTGTCCGGAGTCCCATGCAAAATCCGGAGGAAAGGTCATCATACCCTTCCCCGGTGATTTTTGATCTTTGGTCTCCCTGGAAAAACATCGCCCGCATGTGAGACAGTCCCCGGTGCAAACAAAGGCTTTTTCACTCATTCCTGATTCTCCCCACAAAAAGCACATCCCTTTTCATTCCCTTTGCAAAACAGGCAACGGTCTGGGAATACCAGAGGCTCTCCCTCAGTGAGCAGAAATAATCCCACCACGGATTTGGAGGGCATCATAGCGCCTTTATCTAAAAGCATCACATCTATCTGAGACAAATCTAAAAGTCGATCAAACTTCATTAAGTTGTTGGTTCCCATGCCAAAAAAACCGGGTCCCAGTTCTTCACTGAAAGAAAGGCCCTGGAACTCTTCCCAATTTTGTAAATCCTCCCACATGGCTTTTCGGGCAGAGTCCACATAAGCCGTGCCCCAAAAGTCCCCCATCAATTTGAGAAACAGGTCCTCATCCTCCGGCAAGTCTCCGATGGTTAAACCGTAAGCCAATGCCCCTTTGATAATACTGGGATCTACCTGTTCCAACACTTGAGAAAATATCCATTCCCCACCCAAGGTCAGTCGGCCTTCTTTGAGGCCCACTTCCGTATAGTGACACAGAATGGCTCGGGGATAAACGTGGTCTTTGATGTCATCCCAACTTTTCTTTCCCTGGTTTTCCATGCGAACCTGCCCCGGCGCCTCTCGATGCAAGCCGGATATTTGATAAAATGTTTTTCTTGCCCAAGGGTCCAATCGGTCCCGTGGGGTATCCCAATGTTGTTTCATACCTTGCCTTCTTCTGTGTTTTTTTCAGGATCTTTCTGGCATCCTTTGTCTTTCTTATCATACATCTTTTGGTCGGCCTTGGTTAACAACTGGTCTATGGAAAGCCTATCGTCCAAAGCAGTTGCTGATCCGATGGTGACAGAGAGATTTACGGGAAGACGAGGTGCGGACTCATTCATACCATCCACGGCTTGTTGGATTTCATGGGCCATGGCTTCCGCCTCTTCTTCTCCGGTAGAGGGCAAAATCACCACAAATTCGTCTCCACCCGTTCTTGCCAAAACATCCTCACTTCTTAAAGAACTCTGTATGGCAATGGCAGATTTTTGAATAATTTGGTCCCCCACTCCATGGCCATAAGTATCGTTAATAGCCTTCAATCCATCGATATCACATACCAACAGGGAGAAAGGATACTCCTTACCCATCATTTCCTCTACCAGAAAGGAATCGAAAAATCTGCGATTATAGGCATCGGTCAATTGATCGTGGGTACTCATATAATGGAGCTTTTCTTCATATTCTTTTCTCTCATCGATGTTCCGGCCATGGCATATTTTGATAGGGTTTCCATCGATATCCTGAGACAAGGTGCAAGTCACATTGTACCAATGATGGGTTCCATCTCCATGCCGCACTATGAAATCTTCGCCACCAGCTTCACCGGTCTCCGAAAATATTTTATCCAAATATTTATTATCTTCCACAAGAAAGAATTCTGATATCTGCTTTCCTTGTATCTCTTCCGGCTCATATCCGGCCAGTCTCTTACAGTTGGGTGATATGTATTCAATCCTATTCTCTTCATCCAAAGACAGGATAATTTCCGAGGCATTCTCCACCAAGTTCTTATACTTTGCTTCGCTGATTCGTAGCTGCCTTTCCACTTCTTTGCGATGAGTGATGTCCTGACAAATGCATATCGAGGCATTATAATCTCCCGTAGCTCCTCCAAAGGAAGCCCCGTAAGCGCTGATTTCCACATCATATAGGGAACCGTCTTTCCGCCGATGGCGTGTTTCGAAAATGGTGTGTAGCCCTTCTAAATTTTCAAATTCCTTTCGGATTTCTTCTTCCGGCATAATGGCTTCCCAATCCCAGATGTGAAGCTGGAAGAGTTCTTCCAGGGTATATCCCAACATGTCTGCAAACCGTTGGTTGGCATCAATAACAGCATGGTCCTGATTTAGAATGACTATGCCGATTCCCGCCACGTCAATCAGTTTCCGAAGTCTTCTGTCCCCCTCTTCATTTCCTTCCTTCAAAATGGATTCCGATAAGTTTTGAAACTCTTTCATAGTCCCCTCCATTTATCCCAGGGCAACCTCCGCATCCTGAACCAACTCCTTCATCAATTCTTTTACAGATAGGATTCTATCTACTCTATGAACATTAGAGCCTGCAAACACCAACCCCTCATCCACATTCCCTGTGACGGAATGAATGAGAGCCGTAGATATACAGTACGGGGCGACTTTGGGATCGCAGGTTCGAAGACAGTCCACACAAGATGTGATTTTCTTTTTGCTTTCCGCCACCTCTTTGAGAAATTTATTATGGATGGCCCTTCCCGGCATTCCTACCGGACTTTGAAGAATCACCACATCTTCTGCTTTCGCTTTGATGTATTCTTCCTTAAATCGAGGATGGGCATCGCATTCCTCGGTGGCCACAAAGCGGGTAGCCATTTGCACACCACTGGCCCCCTCTTGTAAGCAATGGGCAATATCTTCCCCCGTATAGATGCCTCCCGCCGCGATTACCGGAATCTTTCGCTTGAATTTTTCCTGGAAAGGCTGAATGACCTCCAAAACATCCTTCACCAAGTCCATTACCGGAGGGCGATTGGCCGATGTCAATACTTCGTTGGAGAAACCCAGATGCCCTCCCGCTTCCGGTCCCTCCACTACAATCATGTCAGCGGTTCTGCCGTAATGCTTCTCCCAATAATGAAGGATCACCTTGGCGGCTTTTCCCGAAGATACAATGGGTGCTATGCGGGTTTTGAGACCTTCCACATACTGGGGAAGTTTGGTGGGAAGCCCTGCCCCCGATATGATGAGATCGATTCCCCCTTGAGCCGCAGCCCGGGCAATCTCCTCATAATGGTTCATGGCCACCATCAGATTGATGCCGATGACTCCCTTGGGAGACAACTCGCGGACCTTCTGAATCTGTGCTTTCAAAGCTCTTAAATCTGCCTTTAATTTATCCTGATAAAAATCCGGTTCTTTGTATCCCAAGTTGACTCCCGCCAACACTCC
>CAYVFH010000032.1:0-12011 GCA_964450985.1 uncultured Oscillospiraceae bacterium
CCAAATAAAAGGCCTTGTCTTCTTGTTGACAGGAAGTCCCATTCATTGTACACTTGTATACAAATTCGATTAGATTTCAAAAGGGGGTAATTATGGGAAAGTCGTTAACCTATAAAATATTGGAGGATCACTTAGTTCAGGGGGATCTGATTCCCGGGGAAGAGATTACCATCCGAATAGATCAAACCCTAACTCAGGATTCTACCGGCACCATGGTTTATCTCCAATTGGAGGCCATGAATGTAGACCATATTAAAACAGAGCTATCTGTGGCTTATGTGGACCATAACACCCTCCAAACAGGATTTGAGAATGCGGATGACCACGCATTCATCCAAAGTGTAGCGGCCCGTCATGGGGTGTTATACAGCAAACCGGGAAATGGTATTTGCCATCAACTACATATCGAGAATTACGGGGTACCGGGCAAAACTCTACTGGGTTCGGATAGCCATACTCCCACCGGAGGCGGCTTGGGCATGATTGCCATCGGAGCCGGTGGATTGGACGTGGCCACCGCTATGGCCAAGGGAACCTACTCTCTCACAGTACCACAAGTGGTAAAGGTGGAATTAAGAAACAGTCTTCCGCCTTGGTCCTCTGCCAAAGATATCATTCTCCGCCTGCTGAAACAACTCACTGTGAAGGGTGGTGTGGGAAAGGTCATCGAATACACCGGGGAAGGCATTCTCTCATTATCTGTAACGGATCGTGCCACCATTACCAACATGGGCGCCGAACTGGGAGCCACTACTTCTATCTTTCCCAGCGATGAAAATACCCGAGAATACTTAACTTCTCAAGGAAGAGGCCAGGATTATCGTCCCTTTTCCGCCGATTCCGATGCACTCTATCACGAAGAAATCGTGTTGGATTTAGCCACCATACCCCCCCAAGTGGCCATGCCTCACAGCCCGGACAATGTGGCGGATGTTCGGGAAGTCGGTGCCATCTCAGTAGATCAAGTGGCCATTGGTAGTTGCACCAACTCCTCCTACACGGACTTGATGAAAGTGGCTGCAATATTAAAAGGAAGAAAAGTGGCAGATAATGTAAGTCTGGTGATCTCCCCCGGTTCCAGCCGAATTCTTTCAAAAATGGCAGAAAACGGCGCCTTGGCCCACCTCATCGACGCGGGGGCACGCATTATCGAAAATGCCTGCGGTCCTTGTATTGGCATGGGACAATCTCCCAAAAGCGGTGCCGTTTCTTTACGAACCTTTAACCGAAACTTCAAAGGGCGAAGTGGTACCAACGATGCATTAATATATCTGGTTAGCCCGGAGACTGCTGCAGTTTCTGCCATAACCGGAGTTCTCACCGATGGTCGGGATTCCAATATACCCTACCCCTCCATCCCGGGAGCATACTTTGAGCCAAAAGACTCTTTTATTGTCTATCCGGGAGAAGACGGGAAAGCACATCCTCTGGAAATGGGCCCCAATATTAAGCCTTTTCCACGGAATGAAGCCTTGGCAGAAACCATGGAGGTCAAGGTTACTCTAAAAACCGGAGACAATATTACGACGGATGACATTATGCCATCCGACTCCAGATTGCTTCCTTACCGTTCCAATATCCCTTATCTATCCAACTACTGCTTTGAAAAGATTGATTCCGATTTTCCGGCGAGATGCAAAGAGGCAACAAGTTGTGCCATTATTGGAGGAGAGAATTACGGCCAGGGCTCTAGCAGAGAACATGCCGCATTGGTGCCACTCTACCTTGGTGTTAAAGTAGTGTTGGCCAAATCCTTTGCCAGAATCCATCGCTCCAACTTGATTAATAGTGGCATTATGCCTCTTACATTTGTGAATCCGGAAGATTACCATCAACTTCAATTAGGAACCCATTTGGTGATTGAGAATGTGAGCCATCAATTAGACCAACCCACTATCATAGTGAAGGATATTACCGCCAATAAAACTTATGAAGTGCATCATCATTTCTCGGATCAAGAAAAACTCATGATTCGAAAGGGTGGAAAAATCAATTTGTAATTAAAACCGCATCCAGGGGGAAATATGTTCTGTCCGCACCATATAAGAAGGGAGCCTTCATGAAAGAGTATTTAACGGCATTCCAACATCTCATAGAAGAGCAGCAAGAGCGGCTGAGGACCATGTCTCAGGAGCCTTCCATAGATTTTACCGCCATGGATTGTATTTCCGTGGGACTTATCAACGGAGACGGAATTGGTCCCATAATCATGAAAGAAACCATAAAAGTCTTGTCCGTTCTCTTAGAGAATGATCTCGAAAAAGGAAAAATTCGACTTGTACCTATCGACGGCCTCACCTTGGAGAATCGCCTACTCCAAAAAGAAACTCTACCCTCCGAGGTGTTGGAAAAAATTAATCAATGTCAGGTCCTGTTAAAGGGCCCCACCACCACCCCGGACAATCAAGAATCCGGCTTTAATTTGGAAAGCGCCAATGTGGCCCTTCGAAGAGAGCTGGATCTATATGCCAACGTGCGACCGGTTTCTATCCCCGACAAAAACATTAACTGGGTTTTTTACCGGGAAAATACGGAGGGAGAATATGTGCTGGGGAGTAAGGGATTGAATCTTGGAGAATTGGCGGTGGATTTCAAAGTGATTACGGATGCGGGTACACGGCGAATCGCCCGAGCGGCATTTGAATATGCCAAGGCCAATGGCAATCTGAAAGTATCCATCGTGACCAAGGCCAACATTATGAAACAAACCGACGGAAAGTTTCTGGATATTTGTTACCAGGTGGCCCAAGAATACCCGGAGGTACCGGTGGACGATTGGTATGTAGACATTATGGCGGCTAATTTGATTCATCCGGATTTTCAATCTTCGTTTCAAGTGATTTTAGCACCTAACTTATATGGGGATATTCTAACGGATGAAGCCGCCCAAATCCAAGGAGGTGTGGGTACTGCCGGAAGTGCCAACATAGGCTCCCGATTTGCCATTTTCGAAGCCATCCACGGCTCGGCTCCCAGAATGCTGGAACTGGGTATTGAAAAATATGCCAACCCCGCCAGTCTGATGAAGGCTTTAGAAATGATGCTACGTCATATCCATCGCATTCAAGAAGCAAATATTCTTAGAAGCGCCTTGGAAAATGCGGATCACAAACATACCATGACGGGAAATGAAACGGGAGATACCGCCGTCGCCTATACGGAAACCGTTCTTCAGCATATAAACCAATTAAAAGCAGAGTCCAAAATAGGATAGAAGGAGAAAAAATGGAACTCAATAAATTTATGAGCGAAAGCGTTTCCGGTAGTATTCCTCTGGCAGGAACTCTCTTCGTACAGCTCCAAAAAGATATCCTCTGTGGAAAGCTAAAACCAGGCCAAAAGCTAACGGAACAGAATCTATGTGCGGAATATAACGTGAGTAGAACACCGGTAAGAGAGGCCCTAAGGCAGCTTGAGATGGATGGCTTAGTGGAGAACATCCCCAATAGGGGAGCATTTGTGGTAGGCTTTACCGAGCAGGACATGATGGATATGTATGATCTTCGAAAGGTGTATGAAATGCAGGCCGTACGTTGGGCCATTACCCGAATTACCGATGAAGAGCTAGCGGCCTTGGAAGAGACATTTGAGTTCATGGAATTCTATACCATGAAGAAGGACATCGAAAAGATGCACAACATAAATATCGGATTTCACCAAATTATTTACAACGCTTCTCACAATCGGATGCTGCAACACGTGCTTTCTTCTTATCAAATTTATCTCAAGTACAAGCGGCGGGATATGGTCTATGACGACCAATACCTGCCCACCGTTTTGGCGGAACATCAGGCCATATTTCAAGCCTTCCTGGCCAAAGACCCGGAAGATGGCATGAGAGCCATGGAAATCCACATGGATCATTCTAAGAAAAGGAATCTTCTTTAACTAAAAGAAGATTCCAAAAAGCATTCCATATAAGAAATTGACGGTGGGAAGCAAGACCCGGTTAATAACCCCCAGAATGATGAGAATTAAAAGAATGATCATCCCTTTATCATAAATCCGGTAATACCAGTCCGTGCGTTTCAGGTGAAACACCTCTGTCAAAATAGAAAATCCGTCCAATGGAGGTACCGGCAGGAGATTAAACACCATTAGGATGAGATTAATCTGCACCACATATAGCAGTACTTCCACCACCACTTGCCCCAAGGATGAAACGGTAAATCCCACAGCCAGCACATGAATTAGCTTCACAGCGCCCATAAACAGAAAGGCAAGAATAAAGTTGGTAGTCACCCCCGATAAGGCGACGATTAATTCGTCCCGTCGGGGTTTTTTAAAGTTATTGGGATTGATCTGCACCGGAATTCCCCAACCAAACCCCACAAAGATCAAGGCGATGATTCCCACTGGGTCCATATGAGACATGGGACTTACCGTCACTCTACCTTGGAACTTCGGGGTCATATCCCCCAACTTATAGGCGAAGTAGGCATGGGCAAATTCATGAAAGGATAAACCAATCACAATCCCCGGTAAAATCATCAACGTATGAATGAGCCAGGCTTGAGGGCTTGAAAAACGGCCCCCCGTGATGGCCATAAAGGCCATGATAACTAGAAAGAGAAGAACTGTTGGATCCAAAAAACGTTTCATTTATCGATTCTCCCATTCGCTCAGTGGAAACTTATCACAAAGCTCCTTCACAATACTTCGAGCTTCCGCTGATTTTTCCCCCTTTGTATCTAACACAAGGTGGATGGCTTCTGCCACCTTCCGGATCTCTTCTTCTTGAAACCCACGAGTGGTCAAAGCAGGTGTCCCCAGTCGGATGCCACTGGTGACAAAGGGGCTTTGAGGATCGTTGGGAACTGCATTTTTGTTGGTGGTGATATTGGCTTCATCCAACATGATTTCTGCTTCTTTCCCTGTCAGGCCTTTTTTCACCAGGTTTAGTAACAAAAGATGGTTATCGGTTCCACCGGACACCAAATCAAATGCGTGTTTCCCCAACTCCTCACCCAATACTCTGGCATTGTTCACCACTTGCTGTTGATACACTTTAAATCCGGGTTCCTGGGCTTGCTTGAGACACACGGCTTTTCCTGCGATGACATGCATTAAAGGACCGCCTTGCACTCCAGGAAATATGGACTTATTAATGGCCGCGCCAAATTCTTCCTTGGCCAGAATAATTCCACCTCTAGGCCCTCTCAGGGTCTTGTGGGTGGTGGTAGTTACCACATGGGCATGTTCTACCGGATTGGGATGCACTCCCCCTGCAACCAGACCCGCAATGTGGGCCATATCTACCATGAGCAAAGCCCCCACTTCATCTGCGATTTCCCGGAACAAATCCGAACGTAAAACTCGAGGATAGGCCGAAGCCCCTGCTACAATCATTTTGGGACGATGTTTCTTTGCCAGCTCTCGAACCTGATCAAAATCGATGGTTTCCGTATCCGGATGTAATCCATAGGGAATGAAGTTGAAATATTTCCCGGAAATATTGGCAGGACTTCCATGGGTCAGGTGCCCTCCATTGGATAAATCCATACCCAACACCGTATCCCCTAAATTTAACAGTGCAAAATATACTCCGATATTAGCCGATACCCCACTATGAGGCTGTACATTGGCAAATTCTGCTCCAAACAATTCCTTGGCTCGTTCTATGGCTAAGGTCTCCACCTCATCCACGTGTTCGCATCCCCCATAATATCTTTTCCCCGGGTATCCCTCTGCGTACTTGTTGGTCAAAATACTGCCACAGGCCTCCATTACGGCACGACTGGTAAAATTCTCCGAAGCAATCATCTCCAGTTTATTCTCCTGCCTGGATTCTTCCCTCATTACTACATCATAAACTTCACGATCTCTTTCTCTCAAAACCTCATACATACTGTGCGTCTCCCTTTCTTGTATTCTTGTATTATAGTAAATCTGACAAAAGGCGGCAAACGGATTCCTTGGCTTTAATCCAAACACCTCTTTCTCGATATGCTTCTTTTGTCAGCAGATAACTGTGAGTCATATCCTCCTCGAAGATTTCTTCCATCCGGCTGGCTTCTTTGGATCCATAGATAAAGGCATTGGTTTCAAAGCTCAGACGAAAACTTCTCCGGTCGAAATTGGCAGAACCGATGGTACTCACCTCTCCGTCCACCACCATGGTCTTGGCATGGAGGAACCCTTTATCGTAAATGTAAACCTTGGCCCCTAATTCAATCAATTCTCCCACATAACCCCATGTAGCCCAGTATACAAACATGTGGTCTGGTTTGTTGGGTATCATGATTCGAACATCTACTCCGGAAAGAACAGCCACTTTCAGGTTTTCTTGCAGGCTGCCGCTGGGGACGAAATATGGTGTTTGTATCCATATTTTTTCTTGAGCCGTAGAAATCATCCGGTTATATCCCCTTTTTACCTCCTCTTTCTCTGTATCCGGTCCACTGCTTACAATTTGTATGCCGGAGGTGCCTTCTCCAATGGGGGGTGCAAAGTAGGCATCATTCAGAGGAATCTCTTCTTTGGCCGCAACGCGCCAATCCAATAGAAATCTGGCATTAATGTCCTGGACCGCACTGCCCGTCAGACGAAGCTGTGTATCTCTCCAATATCCAAATTTCTTTTTTCGACCCAAATATTCACGAGCTATATTAAACCCGCCCACATATCCAATGGTATCATCAATAATGACTAACTTTCTATGGTTCCGATAATTTAATCGGGGGCTTAAAAATCGCAATTTCAGAGGCAGAAAAAAGACAAAACGGCCACCGCTGCTTTTATAGGGAGCCAGCACCCTTCTGGTCAAACGACGGCATCCCAAGCCGTCTCCCAACAGCCGAACCTCCACCCCTTCTTCCGCTTTCTCGGCAAGGGCCCTTAGAAATCTTCTTCCTACTTCGTCCGGTTTAATGATGAAATACATGATGCTGATGGTGTTTCTTGCATTTCGAATATCTTCTAAAAGCATTTCGAACATCTCATGTCCGTCGGTAATAATCTGAATATCGTTATCTTGGGTATAGTAAGCCTTGGCCAGAATTTGATGGAGTCGAATCATATCCTTCCATATCACGGTTTTCTTGCTATGGAAAACATAATCTCCGGTAGACATTTCCTGCATCTGGGTGATGAGAGAACCGCGAATAAAGGCCTCCTCCTCCCGGGTAAGACGACTGATTCTCCGGCTTACCACCTTGTTGGATAGCATGAAATAAAGGAAAATTCCAACCACGGGCAAGAAAAAAACTACCATTACCCAGGCCAAGGTGGAAGACGGGTTTTTTCGCTCCAGGAAAATAACCGTAGATGCGATAAAGATATTTATTAAAATAATGGTTGCTGCCAGCAATGGAATATGCTGGGCCAAATAGCTATACATCTTTTTCCTTCCTAACGTCGTATACGACCCTTCAAACTGAAAGTGTTTGCTTCCGTTATCTCCACCGGAATTATTTTACCCACATCTTCCGGCTCTGCCGTGAAGTTTACCAGCTTAAATGTATCGGTACGTCCCTGATAGGTTTTTTGGGTTTTTTTCGAAAATCCTTCCACCAACACCGGTTCGATTTTCCCTACGTAAGCACTGTTCTTCTGAAGAGCAATCCGGTTAATTTCCTCCACTAGCCGGTCAAATCTTTCATGTTTTATATCTTCGGGAATCTGTTCCAGATAGTTTTCTGCCGGTGTGCCCTTTCGAATGGAATACAGGAAAGTGAAGGCGGAGTCAAACTCTACTTGTCGAACCAAATCCAATGTATCCTCAAAATCCTGTTCCGTCTCTCCCGGAAAACCCACAATAATATCCGTGCTGATGGCAATTTCCGGCACCATCTCACGAAGGCGATGAATCAAAGATAAATAATGCTCTCTCGTATATCCACGATTCATTCTCTGAAGCACCTCATTACTTCCCGCTTGCACGGGAAGGTGGATGTAGTTGGAAAGTTGTGGGAACTGTCCATATGCTTGGATCAATTCCGGACTAATATCCTTGGGATGAGATGTCATAAATCGGATGCGATCCAACCCCTTCACTTCTGCCAACTTATGAATCAAGTCGGGGAAACTGGGTTGATAGGAGTTCACGTTCTGCCCTAGCAGCATGATTTCCCGCACTCCGTCTCTTACCAATTCTCTCACTTCTTGAAGAATGTCTTCCGATTTTCTCGAACGCTCCCTACCCCTGGTATAGGGAACAATGCAATAGGTACAAAAATTATTGCACCCATACATAATATCCACCAAAGCCTTGTGGGAGTATAGGCGCTTGACGGGAAGACCTTCCACCATTTCTTCCGCTTGGTCCCAAACGCAAATTTTCCGCTTATGTTCCCTTTGAACCTCTCCGATTAGTTCTGGAAGCTGATGAAGGTTATGGGTTCCAAAAACCACGTCTACCCAAGGATACTTGGACTGGATTTCCTTCACCACATGTTCCTGTTGCATCATGCAACCACCCACGCAAACCACACGCCCTCCATCTTGGGTTTTCAACTTCTTCCACTGCCCCAAGGCTCCGAAGAAGCTCTTGTCCGCATTGTCTCTAACGCTACATGTATTAATGATAAGTACCTGGGCTTGTTCCGGCACTTCCACTTCCTGATATCCCAATTGATCCAACATGCCTGCCATAGTTTCCGAATCATGTTCATTCATTTGACAACCAAAGGTTTTAATGTGATAAGTATCCTGGATATACATCGTATTATTCATGTTTCTTGTCACGTCGCATCAGGGCATCTGCCGCAAGCTTGGCATCCATTCCCTGGTACACTACCTGATAGATGACTTCCGTAATAGGCATTTCCACT
The DNA here is from genome assembly GCA_964450985.1 of uncultured Oscillospiraceae bacterium. Taxonomy (GTDB): domain Bacteria; phylum Bacillota; class Clostridia; order Peptostreptococcales; family Anaerovoracaceae; genus JAAZGD01. The sequence continues at coordinate 8,772 of CAYVFH010000032.1, forward strand.
TCCAATGCCTTGGCCAATTCATAGGCGGCTTCCGTGGTGTACATACCTTCCACCACCATCCCTACTTTCTCAATGGCCTTTTCCGGAGAAAGCCCTTCGCCAATCATGATACCACATCGTCGGTTTCGGCTATGCATGCTTGTGCAGGTTACAATCAAATCTCCAATGCCAGCCAGGCCCAGGAATGTTTCCTTTTCGGCTCCCATTTGCACCCCCAAACGTGCAATTTCCGCAATGCCTCTGGTCATAATGGCGGCCTTTGCATTGTCTCCAAAGCCCATACCATCAGAAATGCCTGCCCCCAAAGCGATAATGTTTTTGAGGGCCCCGCCCAACTCCACACCTAGAATATCCCGGTTGGTATATACGCGGAAACGATCCGTAATAAAAACCTCTTGGGCCATCAAGGCGGCCTGTTCTTTTCTGCTGGCTACGGATACCGTAGTAGGTAGTTTTTGACCCACCTCTTCCGCATGGCTAGGGCCGGATAATGCCACATAATCAAATTTTGGGGCCACTTCCTCTGCTACCTGAGACATCAGTTTCAAGGTTTTTTGTTCGATTCCCTTGGCCACATTTACCAACACTTGGTTTTTTAAGTGGGGCACCGCTTGGGTCAAGGCTTGTCTAAAATGCTGGGCCGGTGCAGCAAAAACCACCATATCACTATCTGTTACCGTTTCCCCCATTTCTTTGCAGATAGAAATTCCAGGGCACAAGGGGATTCCCGGTAAAAATGGCTTGTTCTCCCGATTCTTTTCTAAGCCCTCTAAATGAGCGGGGTTCACATCCCAAAGATTTACTTCGTGGCCTTTGTCCGCCAAGGTAATGGCCAATGCAGTTCCCCAGCTTCCTGCTCCAATCACGCCAATTTTTTTCATATTATGCTCCCTTCCCTTTAAAACTCAGCTTGGGCTCTTCTTTTCTCCATAACCTTTTTATATTCCCACGATGCTTAAATAACAGCATCAGACTAATGATAATTCCCCATGTCAGGAACCATCCAGATGGTTCTCCATAAGCCTCTCGTCCCATCCATGGAATGAGTATAGGAAGTGCCATGGCCACACCAATTGATCCCACGGATACTCTTCGTGTGATGAATACCAATACCATCATCACCCCAAAACAGGCCAAGGCCAAGTAGAACTGTACACCCACCAATACACCAAAGGTAGTGGCAACACCCTTACCGCCACGAAAGCCAAAGAAAACAGGCCAATTATGTCCAATCATGGCACCCAGCCCGGCCACCATGCCCAGCATTACAGCATGATAAGGCCATTGGGAATGGTTGGCAATCATAGTCCCCATAAGTACTGCAAAGGTTCCTTTTAGAACGTCAATAATCAATGTGGCTAGTGCGGCTTTCTTCCCCAATACTCGTAATGTATTGGTGGTTCCTGCATTGCCACTCCCCTCTTTTCGAATATCCTTCCCTGCCATTTTTGCCAGGATAATGGAAGGGTTGATATTCCCCAGAAGGTATCCTCCTAAGGCCGCCAGAGCAACCATCACCCACATTTATGCTCCCTCCTTTTCCCCTTTTTCCCGAAAAACAAACTTCACGGAAGTACCTTCAAATCCGAAGGCTTCTCTGATTTTGTTTTCCAGATATCGGGAATATGAAAAATGCATCAAGTCCCTTTTATTTACCTGAAAGGCGAAAAGTGGAGGTTTGACCCCCACCTGGGTAACATAATATATCTTAAGGCGCTTCCCTTTATCCGAGGGAGGCTGCTTCATCATCATGGCATCCTGAATTAGGGCGTTTAATGCCCCGGTAGAAATACGCATGGCTCGGTTTTCCGAAACCACTTTGGCCATTTCCATTACCTTTTGAATTCGTTGGTTTTCCTTAACAGAAATGAATACAGTGGGTGCATAGGCCATAAAAGGCAATTCTCTGCCAATGGTTTTTTCAAAGTCCTTCATGGTGTTGGTTTCCTTTTCTACCAAGTCCCACTTATTCACCACCACTAGAATTCCCTTGCCCGCTTCATGGGCCACTCCGGCTATTTTCTTGTCCTGCTCGGTTACTCCGTCCTGAGCATCAATCATTAACAAACAGACGTCGCATCGCTCAATGGCAGCGATGGCACGAATGACAGAGTACCGTTCAATATCTTCCTGTACCTTCGTACGCCTTCTTATCCCTGCCGTATCTATCAGAACATAAGGCTCTTCCTGCCACTGGAAAGGGGTGTCGATGGAGTCTCGAGTGGTCCCTGCTATGGGAGATACGATGACCCGGTTTTCTCCTAACAAGGCGTTGATTAATGAGGATTTTCCCACATTGGGCTTTCCCACCACGGCAATTTGAGTGGCTTCCACGTCTTGACTTTCCGGTTCAGAAGGAAATCTCGCTACTATCAGGTCCAACAAATCTCCCAAGTTCAACATGTTTACGGAAGATATGGGAATGGGATCTCCCAACCCCAACTCATAAAATTCGTAAAAATTATCCGGGAGTTTCATCTTGTCCACTTTGTTGACCACCAAAACTACATTTTTCCCTCTTCGCATGAGAATCCTGGCCACCTCGTGATCTGCCGTGGTCAACCCATCCTTCCCATCCACCATAAATAAAATCACATCTGCCATTTCCATGGCAATTTCTGCCTGGACCCGCATCTGAGAAAAAATAATGTCCTGGGTGTTAGGATCGATTCCCCCCGTGTCAATAAGTGCAAATTCCTTTCCACTCCACTCCGCTTCTGCATAAATTCGATCTCGGGTTACCCCGGGAGAATCCTCCACGATAGAAATGCGTTGTCCTACCACCTTATTAAAAAAAGTGGATTTCCCCACATTAGGGCGGCCTACTACCGCCACGATGGGTTTACTCATCAAATATTCCTCCTACAAACTCTTCTGCCACAAAGGGCTTCAAGTCCTCTATTCTTTCTCCCACACCGATAAACTTAACCGGAAGGTTCAGTTCGTCCACAATGGTGAACACGATGCCTCCTTTGGCAGTACCATCCAATTTTGTTAATACCATTCCCGACAAATCACATACTTGAGAAAACTCCTTAGCCTGGGACACCGCATTTTTCCCTGTGGTAGCATCCAACACCAGCAAAGTCTCTCGGACGGCATCCGGATATTCCCGTGTGATGACCTTGTTCATTTTTTCCAATTCCAGCATAAGATTTTTCTTGTTCTGCAGTCTGCCTGCCGTATCCACGATTAACACACTGGTTCCTCTGGCCTTGGCGGAGGCAATGGCATCAAATA